>JBCCOR010000743.1:0-2527 GCA_039025295.1 Acidobacteriota bacterium | reverse complement strand
TCCTCGAGGTGGTCGACGACGGCGAAGAAGCCGCCGAGCCCGAGGTGGCGCGCGGCGAGTTCGCCCAGGAGGCCGACGGCCGCGTCGTCGGCACGTTCCTCACCCCGACCGGCGATTACCGTTTCCTCGAGGGCGTCTACGACGCGGGCGTCGTGCGGCTGTCGACCTTCGACGGTGCCCACGCCTTCCTCTTCCGCGCCGAGGTCCAGGCCGACGGTACGCTGTCAGGCAATTTCTGGAGCCGCGATGTGTACCACGCAACGTGGACGGCGCGTCCGCTGGCCGAGGGCGAAACCGTGCTGCCCGACGCCTGGGCGCAGGTCGCGCTGACCAACGACGACGGCCGCTTCCGCTTCGCCTTCCCCGATCTCGACGGCAATGCGGTCGATCAGGACGATCCGCGCTTCGACGGCAAGGTCGTGCTGGTCAACATCTTCGGCAGCTGGTGCCCGAACTGCAACGACAAGGCGCCGCTGCTGACCGAATGGGATCGCGCCTACCGCGATCAGGGGCTCGAGATCGTCGGCCTGGCCTACGAGTTCTCGGGCGATCCTGAGCGCGACCGCACCATGGTGCGCCGCTACCGCGATCGCTTCGGCATCGACTATCCGCTGCTGCTCGCGGGCGTCTCCGACAAGGCCCAGGCCGCCGAGAGCCTGCCCGATCTCGACCGCGTTCTGGCCTATCCGACGACGGTTTTCATCGATCGTCAGGGCCGCGTGCGCACGATCCACAGCGGCTTCGCGGGACCCGGCACGGGTCCGCATCACGAGGCGCTCAAGGCTGAGCTGCGCGGCCTGATCGAAACCCTGCTCGCCGAAGGCGCCTGAGCCCTGCGCCTTCTACAGCGCTTCCCGCCGGGAAGCGCTCTCTTTACGGCGTCTCGCGCCAGGCGCGCAGGGGCCGCAGGAGCGCGGCGTCGATCGCGGCGTTGAGGCTGCCGTCTTCGACCATGCGCCAGAGCGCGCGGATGTCGGCGTCGAGGGCGCGGTCCTCGGTCACCGGCGGCACGACGGCGCGGATCGCCCGGTAGAGTCCGGCGGTGCCGCGGCCGAGGCGGTTGGCGATGCGCTGGCGCGCCGGCTGGCTGCTCACCGCTTCGGCGAAGGTGGCGGCGTCGGGCGTCGGATCGGACGCGCCGGCGCGCGGCGCGCGCTCGAAGGCCACCCGCCATTCCACCGCCTGCGCCGCTGTGAGCAGCTCGATCGCGAGCGTCGCCTGAGCGTTGCCGACGATCGTGCGCGCCTTGCGCGCGGCGACGGTGGCGTTGGCGACGTGGTCTTCGATGTTGCCCGCGGTCGGCAGCGAGTCGATCGACGCCGGATGCGCCAGGGCGCGGTTCTCGAGCACCAGCGCGGCGGCGCTGTACTGCGCCAGCATCAGGCCCGACTGCAGGCCGCCGTCGGCGATCAGGTTGTGCGGCAGATTGCGGTTGTGATGCGGATCGAGCAGCAGCTGCGTGCGCCGCTCGGCGATCGCGCCGATCTCCGCTGCCGCGATCGCCAGCACGTCGGCCGCCAGCGCGATCGGCTGGCCGTGGACGTTGGCGCCGGAGAACGAGGCGCGCCGGCGACCGTCGTAGCCCTCGGGCCAGTTGGCGGCGTAGGCGTGGTCCCACGGATCGTCGAGCGCCGGGAAGAAGAGCGGGTTGTCGGTGGCAGCGTTGAGCTCACGCTCGACCAGCATGCGCGCGAACGCGACCGCGTCGCGGCTGGCGCCGTGCACCGCCGGCGCACAGCGCAGCGAGTAGGGATCCTGGACCGCGCCGGCGGCGTCGAGCAGTCGGCTGTCCTGCAGCAGCGCGCGCAGGTTGGCGGCGCTGTCGATCTGGCCGCGCTGGCCGCGCGCACGGTGGATCTGCGGATCGAGCGCGCGCGCGCCGCCGCAGATCGCTTCGAGGCTGAGCGCGGCGCAGGCGTCGGCGAGATCGAGCAGCACCTCGGTCTCGCGCACGGCGATCGCCAGCGCCGCGGTCGAGACGGTGGCGCCGTTGATCAGCGCCAGCCCTTCCTTAACCCGCGGTACGGCCGGCGCCGCGCCGAGATCCTCGGTCAGGCGCGACGCCGGGCGCAGCTCGTGGCCGCCGCGGTGGCCGACGTCGGCCGGGGTCGTCACGCAGTAGTAGCGGCCGGTGCCGAGCAGCACGCCGAAGAGATGCGCGAGCGGACAGAGATCACCGCTCGAGCCGAGCGAGCCGCGCACGGGCACGAGCGGCACGATGCCGCGCGTGAGCATCGCCGCGATCGTGTCGAGCAGCGCCGGACGCACGCCCGAATGGCCCTTGAGAAAGGCGTTGAGGCGGATCGCCAGGGTGGCGCGCACGACGTCGGCGGAGAAGTGGTTGCCGGGGTCGTCGGGATCGGTGGTGTCGCCGACGCCGACCTGATGGCTGAGCAGCAGGTTGCGCTGCAGATCGTCGAGCTGCTCGGGCGCGATCGCGACTTCCTTGAATGCGCCGAAGCCGGTGGTGACGCCGTAGTCGCGCACCGGCGGACGCGCGTCGTCGCGGCGCGCCTGGTGCGCGCGG
>JBCCOR010000742.1:0-2563 GCA_039025295.1 Acidobacteriota bacterium | reverse complement strand
GCGCTGCTCATCGACCTCCTGCAGCAGGCCGCCGCGCTGGGCCTCGAGTCCGACGAGACGCACCAGGCCGAGGCGCTGCGCGTGCGCATCGAGGAGGAGGAGACGACCGTGTCGCTGCTCACGGCCGCCATCGCGGCGCGCACCCAGGCGTTTTGGCGCCAGCGGCTGCGCGGACGTCAGACGGCGCGACTGGCGCCGGACGCCGGGCTTGCTGCGCGCGTGGACGCCGCCGCCGGCCGGCCGGCCGGCCACGTGCGACTCACCCTCGACGCCGCGCGCTGGCGGCGCCTGCAGCACATCGCGCGAACGATCGTGCGACCGCCGAATGCCCGCGGCGTCAGCCCCTTCACCGTCCTGCTCACGATCTGGGCGGCGACGCTGGCGCGGGTCGCGCAGCGCGACGACGTCGTGCTGGCGGTACCGATCGACGTCGGCGCGCCGGACGATCCGGCCGATGCGCGCGCCATCGCCTGCCGCGTTCACCAGGTGCCGGTCTGCCTCGCGGGCCTCGCCGACGGCGCGCGGCCGCTCGATGCGCTCCTCGCGCACGCCCACGATCGGCTGCACGAAGCCCGTACGCACGGCGCCCTGGCCTTCGACGCGATCGTCGCCTGCACCGCCGACGTGCGTCCGCCGGCCGACCGTGAAGGCCCGGCGCTGACGGCCTGGGGCTGCAGCCTGCTGCCGGTCGCGCCGCGCCTCATGCCGCCCGACGGGATCGTCCGCGCGCGGCCCCATCCGATGCCGCCGGCACACACCCATCTCGATGTGCTGCTCGAATGGCAGCCGATCGGCGAAGCCGACGGTGGCGGCCTGGTCGGCCAGCTGACCTACGCGCGCGATCGTCACGCGCCGACGACGGCGCGGCGCCTGGCGCGCACGGTGACGCGCGCGCTCGATCGCCTGATCGCCGATTCCGCGCAGGCGCTCGATGCGCTCCTCGCGCCCGACGCCGCCGAGCGGCATCAGCTGCGCGTCGCCTGGGGCGCGCCGCCGGCGGCCGAGCGCGTCGCATCCGCGGCGACGTCCGACGATCCGCTTCGGCCGCTGCTGCGCGCGCTGACCGACGCGCCCGCGGCGCGCATCCTGCTCCACCACGCCGATCGTGCGATCACCGCGGCCATGCTGCGCCGCGCGGTGCAGCGCGTCGGTCGGCGGTTGACGTCGCATCGCCCCGACGATCGACGTCGCCAGCCGGTGGTCGCGCTCGCGCTCGGTCGGCGGCCGTCGCTGATGGCGGCGCTTCTGGCGGCGCTCGCGCAGGGCTGGACGATCGTTCCGCGCGCGCTGCGCGCCGACGCGTCGCTCGATGCGCTCGCTCGGCATCTCAACGGCTTGCCGACCCTCGATCTCGCGCTGGTCGATCGCATCGTGCCCGGCTGTGCGCGGCCGCAGATCGCGCTCGACGACGCGCGTCTCTTCGACGGCGCGGACGATCCGGCGGACGACGCGACGGCGGCGCTGTTCGCATCGTCCGTATCCGCGGCGTGGCGGCATCCGGCGGCGCTCGCCTACAGCCTTGGCACCTCGGGCCGCAGCGGTCCGCCCAAGCGCGTCGAGGTGTCGCGCGCGGCGCTGATGGGCGTGGTGCGCGCGATGGACGCGCGGCTGCGCGACGCGACGGACGGCGCATCGCGGCGCTGGCTGGCGACGACCGCAATCGACTTCGACATCGCACTCCTGGAGCTGCTGCTGCCGCTGCTGCGCGGCGAGTCCGTCCATCTGCTGGCCGGACCGGACGAGGTTCCGGCGCTGCTGCGGACGACGCGCGCGGTCGGCGATGCGCCGGGCGGCGCGTGGGCGCTGCAGGCCACGCCCACCGTGTGGCGGGCGCTGCTGCCCGATCTGCCGACGCCGACCGACGACGCCCGTCGCTCCGGCAAGCCGCGCGGTGGCGGGGGTGGCGGCGAGAGCCCGAAGCCGCTGGCGCTCGCGCTGGTGGGCGGCGAAGCCCCGAGCGCGGCCTTGATCGAGGCCCTGCGCGCGCGCGCGGACTCGGTCGTGCACGTCTACGGCCCGACCGAGGCGACGATCTGGGCGACCGCGGGCCGGCTCGACGGTCCGCGCGTCCGTCGTCGCCGTCGCGGCGTCGACGCGGAGGCGCCGCCCGCCGGGCGTCCGCTCAGCCACGCCGAGATCCTCGTGCTCGACGACCGGCTGCGTCCGCTGCCGCTCGGTGCGGTCGGCGACGTGTGGCTGGCCGGGCCCGCGCTGGCGCGCGGCTACGCGGCGCAGCCGGGCCGCACCGCCGCGCGCTTTCGACCGCATCCCACGTCGGCGCGGGCCGGCGCGCGCATCTACGCCACCGGCGATCGCGGCCGCTTTCTGCCCGACGGCCGGCTGCAGCTGCGCGGTCGTCGCGATCGTGAGATCAAGGTGCGCGGCCGTCGCGTCGCGCTGCCGTTGCTCGAATCGATCCTGCGCCATCAGCCCGGCGTGCGCGACGCGGCGGTGGTCGATGTGCCGACGCCGGTCGGCACCGCGCGGCTGGTCGCCTTTGCTGCCGCGGCGCCATCGGCGGTGACGGGGTCGGCGCTGCGGCGCGCCGCGCCCGAGATCGCCG
>JBCCOR010000741.1:0-2577 GCA_039025295.1 Acidobacteriota bacterium | reverse complement strand
GCTTCTTGATGTTTGCGTACGCGCTCAATGAAAGGCTTGAGAACACCGGGACCAGTTCCCCACGTCAGGTGGAACCGTGGCACAGAATTGCCATGACCACCAGCAAAACCACCCCGCCCAAGCAGGCCGCACCCAAATCCGGCGGCAGCCGCTCGAAGAAGGGACGCGGCGGACCGAAGGACCGGCCGCCGACGCTCGACATCCGCGAACTGAAGGAACTCAGCATTTCGCAGCTGGTGCAGATCGGAAAGGACCTCGGCGTCGAGGGCGCCGCGGGCACGCGCAAGCAAGAGCTGATCTTCAAGATCCTCCAGGCCCAGACCGAGAAGAGCGGCCTGATCTTCGCCGAGGGCGTGCTCGAATGCCTGCCCGACGGCTTCGGCTTCCTGCGCGCGCCGGAATACAACTACCTGCCCGGCCCTGACGACATCTACGTCAGCCCGAGCCAGATCCGGCGCTTCGATCTGCGCACCGGTGACACCGTCTCGGGCCAGGTGCGCAAGCCGAAAGAGGGCGAGCGCTACTTCGCGCTGATCAAGGTCGAGGCGGTCAACTTCGCGCATCCGGACGTCGTCCGCAACACGATCTTCGTCGACAACCTGACGCCGCTCTATCCGCTCGAGCGCCGCAAGCTCGAGGTCGCGGGCGACATGTCGTCGCGGGTCATGGACCTGACGACACCGATGGGCAAGGGCCAGCGCGCACTGATCGTCGCACCGCCGCGCACCGGTAAGACCGTGCTGCTGCAGTCGATCGCGCACTCGCTGGCGCGCAACCATCCCGAGGTCGTGCTGATCGTGCTGCTGATCGACGAGCGCCCCGAAGAGGTCACCGACATGCAGCGCTCGGTGCAGGGCGAGGTCGTCTCCTCGACCTTCGACGAGCCCGCGACCCGCCACGTGCAGGTCGCCGAGATGGTGATCGAGAAAGCCAAGCGCCTGGTCGAGCACAAGAAGGACGTCGTCATCCTGCTCGATTCGATCACCCGTCTGGCGCGCGCTTACAACACCGTGCAGCCGCCGTCGGGCAAGGTGCTCTCCGGCGGTATCGACGCCAACGCGCTGCACCGGCCGAAGCGCTTCTTCGGCGCCGCGCGCAACATCGAGGAGGGCGGCTCGCTGACGATCATCGCGACCGCCCTGATCGACACCGGCAGCCGCATGGACGACGTCATCTTCGAGGAGTTCAAGGGCACCGGCAACTGCGAGATCCATCTCGACCGCAAGCTGGTCGACAAGCGCGTCTTCCCGGCGATCGACATCAACCGCTCGGGCACGCGCAAGGAAGAGCTGCTGATGCCGGAGTCGGAGCTGCACCGCGTGTGGATCCTGCGCAAGGTGCTCAATCCGCTCTCGACCGTCGAGTCGATGGAGCTGCTGCTCGACAAGCTCCAGAAGACCCGCTCCAACGGCGACTTCCTCAACGCGATGTCGGGCAAGTAGCCCGCGCCCCGCCCCGCCAACAGCACGATGGCCGCATCGCCCGCATCCGCCGATGCAACCCTGCCCCAGCTGCACGGCTGGGGCCGCACCGGCCTGCGCGGACGCGAGCATCTGGGCGAGGACCTCGTCCGCCTGACCCGCCCCGACGACGTCGACGGCACGCCCGGCGCGCCGATCAGCCGCGGCCTGGGCCGGTCGTACGGCGACGCGTCGCTGCCGCCGGCCGATCGCCCGGATGCGATCGGCACGCGCTTCGCCGACCGCATTCTCGGCTTCGATCCCGCCACCGGCCGGCTGCACGCCGAGGCCGGCCTCTCGCTGCTGGCGATCAACCGGCTCTTCCTGCCCCGCCGCTTCGCCGCGCCGGTCCTGCCCGGCACGCAGTACGTCACCCTCGGCGGCATGATCGCGGCCGACGTCCACGGCAAGAACCACCATGTCGACGGCTGCTTCGGCCAGCACGTCGACGCCCTGCGCTTGCGCCTCGCCGACGGCACGATCCGCTGGTGCCAGCCTGACGACGACCGCGATCCCGACGCCGCGGCGCTGTTCTGGGCGACGGTCGGCGGCATGGGACTGACCGGCCACATCCTCGAAGCGATCGTGCGGCTGAAGCCGATCCCGTCGCCGTGGATCTGGTCGGAGAGCGCGCGCGTGCCCGATCTCGACGCGTTTCTCGCCGGCCTGCGCCACGCCGCCGACGACTGGCCCTACACCGTCGGCTGGATCGATCTCGTGCGCCGCGGACGCGGCATGGGCCGCGGCATCCTGATCCGCGGCCGCTGGGCGGAACCGCACGAAGCGCCCGCCGCGCCGCCGCGCTTCGGCCCGGCGCGGCTGACCGTGCCGCTCACGGCACCGTCGTGGGTCCTCAACCGCCTGTCGGTGACGCTCTTCAACCTGGCGTATTTCCACAAGCATCCGCGACGCGCGCGGCGCAGCATCGTCCATCCGCAGTCGTTCTTCCATCCGCTCGACGGCGTCCGCCACTGGAACCGGCTCTACGGTCGCGCGGGCTTCACCCAGCATCAGTGCGTGCTGCCGCGCGCCGCCGGCGACGATGCCGTGCGCGCGCTGCTCGAGCGGGTCACCGACGCCGGCGCGGCGTCGTTTCTGTCGGTGATCAAGGACTGCG
>JBCCOR010000740.1:0-2579 GCA_039025295.1 Acidobacteriota bacterium | reverse complement strand
GAATCGAGCGCGGCCGCAATCGGCGACCGCCCTTCGCGGATCGACACCACGATCGATTCGGCCATGACGATGCCGCTGTCGACCAGAAGACCGAGCGAAATGATCAGCGCCGCCAGCGACATCTGGTTGATCGTGATGTCGAAAAACTGCATGAAGACCAGCGAGCCGACCATGGTCATGGGAATGATCGCGGCCACGATCAGGCCGGTGCGCAGACCGAGCGTCAGCAGCATCACCACCAGCACCACGCCGATGCCCTGCATCAGGCTGGCAACGAAGTTGTCGACGCTCTTGTTCACCTGCGTCGTCTGGTACGACACCAGATGCACGTCGAGACCGATCGGATACTCCTGGATCAGGCGATCGACTTTCTGCAGGACCTCCGGCCCCAGCTCGGTGATGTTGCCTTCCTCGCGCATGGCGACCGCCATGATCACCGCCGGCTCACCGCTGTAGGTCGCGCTCACCACCGGCGGATCGACCGTACCGCGGCGCACCTCGGCGAGATCGCCGATCGCGGTCAGGGCGCCGCTCGGCAGCCGAATGACGGTGTCGCGAATCGCCGAGACCGAGTCGAAGCTGCCCTGGACGTCGAGAATGAACCGCTCGCGCTCGCTGCGCACATCGCCGCTCGGATCGAGGATGTTGCGCGCCTGCAGAATGTTCGCCATCTGCAGCGGCGTCACGCCCGCCTCGGCCAGGCGGGACTCGTCGTATTCGATGAAGACACGCTGCTCCTGCGTGCCGATCAGATCGACCTTGGCAACATCGTCGAGATCGAGCAGGCGATTGCGGATCTGCTCCGCGCCGCGCTCGAGCTCCACCCGGTCGAAGCCGTCGCCGGTCAGCGCCAAGACAGTGCCGAACACGTCGTCGAAGTCATCGTTGATCTGCGGCCCGATGACCTCGGCCGGCAGATCCGATCGCACGTTGTCGATCTTGTCGCGCAGATCGCTGAACAGAGGCTCGAGATCGAGGTACTTCTCGCCGAAGTTGACTTCGATCACCGACGCGCCCGTGCGCGACTGACTGGTGACGTAGTCGACCTCGGGAATCTCTTCGATCGCTTTTTCGAGGCGATCGGTGACCAGCAGTTCGACGCGTTCGGGGGTGGCCCCCGGAAGAAAGGTCGTCACCACAACGGTGCGGATCTTGAAGCCGGGATCCTCAGCGCGCGGCAGACTGCCGTAGGCACCGAGGCCAGCCAGAAAGAGCATGGCCAGAAGCACAAGCGTGGTCGTACGGTTTTCGAGGCACAGACGGGTGAGATACATCGACGCAACTCCAGCGCACGTTTCGAGGAAAGCGGATGGGTGAAGACAAGCGGCGGCGTCAGGAGCCGATCAGGATCTCGGCCAGCGGATCGCGCGCGAGCAGGCGCACCGACTGGCCGTCGTCGAGCTGGTTGGCCCCAGCGGTGACGATGCGCTCGCCTGGCGCCAGACCGTCGAGAATCTCGAGCCCGTCCGGACGCAGCTGACCGACGGTGACGATGCGGCGCGCCACGGTGCCGATCTCGATCGGCGCACCGGACGCGTCGGTGACGCGGCTCGACGCGTCGGGCGTGACCACCCAGACGAACCGACCGCGGTCGTCGGCCACCACCGCCTGCGACGGCACCAGCAGCGCCGCGCCGCCGACGAGCGACAGGGCCACCTCGGCGGCCATGCCTGAGCGCAGCCGATCGTCGTCGGCCTCGAGCCGGGCGATCACCGGAAACGCGGCGGATCCGTTGCGCGGCGCCAGGCCGACTTCGGTGACCACGGCCGGAAAACGGGTGGCCAGGGCGCTCACCTCGACGTCGATTGTCGCGCCGCGCGTCACCTGCGCGATCAGGCTCTCCGGCACGGTCATCTCGACCTCGAGCGCACCGTCGGCGGCCAGGCGCACGACCGGCTGGCCGGCGGTGACGTTCTCGCCCGGCTCGGCCAGGACGTCGGTGATGACGCCCGCGGCCGGCGCTTCGAGCGCGGTATAGCCGAGCCGGGTGTCGGCCAGATCGAGGCGCCGGGTCGCGGCCTCGACCGCGGCCAGGCCGCTCTCGTGATTCGCCAGCGCGGCGTCGAGCGCGCTGCGGGCGACGTTGTCGTTGGTGTAGAGCAGGCGCACGCGCTCGTACTCAGCAGTCGCGTTGCGCGCACGGGCCTGGGCGTCGCTGAGCGCCGCCTCGGCCTCGTCGCGCTGCAGGCGCAGATCGGTCGGATCGAGGGTCGCCAGCGACGCGTTCTGCGCCACCCGACTGCCGATATCGACCGTGCGCGCGGCGATGCGTCCAGGGACCCGGAACGACACCAGCGATTCCTGCGCCGCGCGCAGGCGACCGCTGAAGCGGGACGGTGCGCGCGCCGTCTCCGGTTCGGCAACTTCGAGCGTGCGCACCGGGCGCGGCAGCGGCGCTTCGTCGGCGGCGTTGTCGGCGCCGGACGGCTGTCCGCAGCCGACGGTGAGCAGGGCGAGCGTGCCGGCGGCGACGCTCAGGAGCGCGCTGCGATGTGGCGACAGTCGACGAAACGTCATGATCGGTCCTCCAACGAGTTCAGCAGCTGCGCGACGAACGCGGCGGCTTCGTTGCCCTCGAT
>JBCCOR010000739.1:0-2579 GCA_039025295.1 Acidobacteriota bacterium | reverse complement strand
TCGCGGTTTTGCGGCCTGCGTGATCGCAGCAGGTATTGCAGTAGCAGCGTATGTCTACGCGCCAAATATCGTGGCGCTGCTGCCCTCTGCAGAACCAGCGATGATTTCCTACGTGGAAACCGCAAATGGTCTGCGCGATGGGATCGACCGTATCATGGCACGCGCGATCACCGGGTTGAACGGGAACTTGAACGACACCCATTCGCTCCATTCACCCGGCTCGAGGGTCACGGTGCTGCCTGAAACCTCGATCGTCAGACTGCGATGGTCGTCGGCAACGGTCAGCGTCATCGGAATCTTGATGTAGTCGGGCCCGTCCGGGAAAAGCGCGTTGCGCGGACCGCGGATCTCGGTCGGAATGACGCCGCGGTTGTCGATCAGCTCCACCACCTCGACCGAGAAGCTGCCGCCCGCCGCGGGCTGGAAGAAGAGCTCGGAGGTGAAATAAAACGGCTTGCCGATGCGCAGCGAGAGATCGGGCGTGCCGAGGCCGGAGACCAGCTTGCCGTTGGCGAACGGCTGCGGCGGAAAGGTCACCGGCACGCGGAAGACCATCGCCCTCTTGCCGGCCTGACCGAGCAGCTCCCAGAACGTATCGCCCTGCTGGGCGTGGATCACCGACGGCTGCTCCACCGGCAGGAACTGCCCCGCGGCGACGTAGCTGCCGGCGCCGCCGGCGATCGCCAGAACGGTGGCGATCGCGACCGCCAGGCCCGGGCGCATGCGCACCAGCGTGAGCAGCGCGACCAGCACCCGCCGCAGCGCGACGCCGAGGCCGAGGCCCAGAACCAGCGGGGTGCGCTCCCCCCAGAGAAACGGCTCCTTGGTCTCCTCGAAAGCGGCGAAGCCGGGGATGTAGGTTTCCGGATCGCGCTTGAGGAAGTCGAAGATGGCGTGGCGACCCGGGTTCAGACCGGTCGAGAACGTCGACCAGCTGACCGGCGTCTGCGACGGGATGGTCGGCATCAGCGGGCTGAACGTGCCCTGGTCGCGCAGTTTGGCGAGGTTCGGCAGCTCGCCGGCGTCCAGCCACTGGGCGGTGAGATCGGCGTCGACGCCATCGAAGCCGAGAACGACCATCTTGGTCGGCTGGTCGACGTCGTCGGCGGCGGCGGGCAGCGCTGCGACGGCGGTGAGCAGCGCCAGCAGGGCGGCGGCCATGCACAGCGCAATCGCGCGCGGCGGACGCGCAGCCGCCAGGACGGCGCGGCGCGCGCAAATGGACGAATCGGATCGGAACATGGATGAAACCTTCTGTGGGAAACCGAGACGATGATGCCGCCGGCCGAGATCGTCGACGCGCGGTGGGTCGACGATGGGACGATGTGGACTCAGTGACGGCGGAACGCGCGCGATGGCCGGGTCGGTGGAGTCGACGGTGGCGCCAGCGACGCGTGGTACGCGATGGATCGCAGATCGGGCGCGGTGTACGCCGCGCTGCGGCGTGATTTCTGATTCTAGCAGAGCCGGACGCCAAACGCGCCGCGCCGCGCTGGCGAATCCGCGCGTCAAAGATAGCCGAGCGAGCGCAGCTGACGCAGATAAGCGTCGTCGACCGGCGCGGCCGCCGCGCGCGGCGTGCGCGTGCCGTAGGTGCGCACGCGCAGCGACGGCGGCGGCACGGCGCAGCCGTCGGGCGCGGCGACCGCATCGCTCTGCGGCAGGCCGAGATCGCGCAGCAGCAGGCCCGCAACGCTGCCGAGCGTCACCGCTGCCGGCCCGGCGCGGTCCGTCGCGTCCGGCGCGATCGCCGCCGCCGGCGTGCGGCAGCCGGCGCGCCGCCAGAGCAGGACGCGACCGCCGATCGTCGCGCCGGCGTCGTCGGCCCGCCGCCCCGGATCGACGACGATCGCGACGGTGCCGATCGGCCGGCCGTCGCCGTCCAGCGAATCCGACGCCGCGCGCGCGTCCTGCGCCAGCAGCGCAC
The DNA here is from genome assembly GCA_039025295.1 of Acidobacteriota bacterium. GTDB lineage: Bacteria > Acidobacteriota > Thermoanaerobaculia > Multivoradales > J023 > JBCCOR01. The sequence goes on along the minus strand of JBCCOR010000739.1, from coordinate 652 downwards.
CGAGCATGGCGTCGGTGGCGCGCAGATGACGCTCGATCATCGCCCCCTGGACGGTGCTGCCGAGCGCGGCCGTCGTGCGATCGGCGAGGATGTCGGGCGCGGCCAGGTAGAGCGCCGCGGCGCGCGGACGCAGGCGCGCGAACGCATCGGCGAACGCCCAGCGGTAGAAGCGATCCGGCCGCAGCGCGCGATCGAGCACCCGCGCCGCCTCGTCGGCGGGCAGCGCCCGCTGGACGCCGTCGTCGAAGCGCGTCAGGGCGGGATCACCGGCCAGCGCCGCGCGGCTGCCGCGCCACAGTCGCGCGGCTTCGTCCGGCGGTGCAACGATCGCCGCCGGGTCGTCCGTCGCCGCGCGCTCCGCCAGCCAGCCATAGGCGCCGTGGGCGACGACCAGGCCGGTGACCTCGGTTGCGGCCGCTGGGAAGTTGCCCCACCAGCCGACCGCCAGCGCGGGCCCGCCGCGCGCGGCCAGCTCCCAGACCGTGAACGCGCGCCGCGCGCCGGCCAGGACCGGGCGATGGTCGGCGAGGCCGAGCGGGCGCTCGACGCGTTCGAAATACGGCCGCAGCCAGCCGGTGCGCAGCAGCACGCTGCGCATGCCGCGCGGCCGGTAGCCGTCGAGATCGACCACGCCGTGGGTCGACGGCGACAC
>JBCCOR010000738.1:0-2579 GCA_039025295.1 Acidobacteriota bacterium | reverse complement strand
GCGCCGGGCATCGCTCAGCGTCGGATGGAAATTGCGCCGCACGGTGGCCTCGTCGGCGTCCGGCCAGAGGGCCGCGACCAGCTCGGCACGCGGCAGCCGGTGATCCGGCGCCAGCGCGAGCAGCGCCACCACGTGCAGCGCGCGCCGCAGGCGCCAGCGCAGCACCTGGCTGGCGCCGCCGTCTTCGACCCGGGCGACCTCCGGCGGTCCGAGCAGCTGCAGCCGGTAGCGCAACTGGGCAGGCATTTCGGCCGCGCCCGGCGACAATGGATCGGACGCCGGCGCGTCGATCGCGATCGGCTGCGCCGCATGCGCGTCCGGCGGGCGACCGAGCTGCGCGCGCACGTCGGTGGCGGGGGTGACCGCCGACGGCTTGGGGGCGCGCGGCGCCGGCGTCTTGAGATCGCGCGCCGCCGCGCGCATCGCGCGCAGGCCGGCGCTTGCGCGCACCAGCCAGCCGTGCAGCTCGGCGAGCGGGGTGTTGGCCCCGCTCACCACCCAGGGCGTCGACGATGACGCGGCCAGCGGCTCGATCGTCTCTCCCTGGAGGGCGCGACCGAGCTGGGTCGCCAGCGCGCGCAGCGCGGGCGGCAGCTGCGCTTCGAGCCCGCTCGCTGCGCTGGCGCTCGGCAGGGTTTGGCCGGTGCGCGGATCGAGGTTGACCAGCAGACGCAGCAGGCTGCTCGCCGCCCCAAGCGCGTCGAGCGGCGCGCCCGGCATGGCGATCGGCAGATGCTGCAGGGCCGCCCGCGCGTCGTCGTCCTGCAGCAGGCGGATCACCCCGGTCAGCAGCTGATGCGCCTCGCTCAGGCCGAGATCCTCCGACGCCACCGGCAGCGTGCGCAGCGCGGCGACGATCCACGGCAGCGGCGCGTCGCGCAGCAGCGCGTCCCAGTGGTTGTCGACCAGATGCATGACCCGCTCGTGATCGGCCGCGAGGGCGTAGTGGCGCAGCGCCAGCGGCAGCTGGGAGACGGTTTCGGCGGCGCGCGCGAGCTGGCCGTGCGCGGCGGTGGTCTCGCTGAACGACCACGCGCGCCGCCGTCGACGCGCGAGCGCGGCCTGCAGCAGGCGCGGCAGGCGCAGCAGCGCGCCGCCGTCGACGGAGAGCGCCCAGCGCTCCACCGCCTCGTCGAGCTGCTCGCGGCGGTCGCTGTCGTCGCGCCAGCGCTCGTGCCACAGGCGCGGTGACCAGCGCTCGGTCAGCGACAGCGCGCACACCACCTCCATCTCCTCCTCGTCGAGGCCGTCGAGCACCGCTGGCTCGAAGGCCGCGGCGAACGACGGATCGCTGAACGCGTCGGCGCCGACGTCGATCTCGCCGTGGTCGAGCCACCAGCGCAGCGGGCCGTACCAGCCGTCGGTGGCGTCGAGCAACGCCGCGCGGCGCGGCGGATCGAGGGTCATGCCCGCGGCGCTCAGCAGCGCACCGAGCTCGGCATCGTTCAGGCGCAGCAGCGCGCCTGGCAGTCGCTCGAGGCGCGCGGTCGGCAGCCGCGGCGCGGGCGCTTCGTCGAAGAGCAGCACCTGATGATGCGGACTGAGGCGCGGCAGGGCGTCGGGCAGCGCGGCGCGCGCACGCGCCGCGTGGTGCGGCGGCACCACCAGCCACAGCGCGCGCGTTGCGGCCGAACGCGCCGCCGCGTCGAGCCACGGATCGAAGCCGTCGTCGGGATCGTAGAGCGCACACGGCCGATCGGCACGGTGCGCCAGACCGGCTGCGAGCCCGGTCAGACCGCTCCAGGGCCAGCCGCTGACGTGCACCACGCAGCGCTCGGCGGCCATCAGCCGACGCAGCAGGCGCGGTCCCTGCGGCGGCCAGGCGTCCAGCTCGAGCACCGGGTCGGTGCGCCGGCGGCCGCGGCCGGTGTACGGTCGATCGAAACCGCCCGCCATCGCGCTCACCCGATCGTCATCCGTCGCGCTCGGCCTGCAGCGCGCGCAGATGATCGCGCACGAGCTGCATGTCTTCCCAGGTCGGCCGCTTCCAGCCCGGATTGCGCAGCAGCGCTGCCGGATGGTAGGTCACGCGGGTCTCGACCCCGCGCACGCGATGCCAGACGTTGCGCATGCGCCCGAGCGATTGGTTCGAGCCGAGCAGCGCCTGCGCGGCGACCTTGCCGAGGGCGACGATGACCTTCGGCTGCACCAGGTCGATCTGGCGCTCGAGATAGCCGCGGCACGCGGCGACCTCGTCGACCTGCGGATTGCGGTTGCCTGGCGGACGGCACTTGACCACGTTGGCGATGTAGACCTGCGGACGGTCGAGATCGATCGCCCGGATGATCTTGTCGAGCAGCTGCCCCGCCGGGCCGACGAAGGGCTCGCCGCGCCGATCCTCCTGTTCGCCCGGGCCTTCGCCGACGAACATCAGATCGGCGTTCGGATCGCCGACGCCGAAGACAACGTGGTTGCGCCGCTCGCACAGCCGGCAGGCGGTGCAGCCTTTCGCCTCCTGCTCGACCGTCTGCAGCATCGCGCGACGCTCGGCCGGCGGGCGGACCGGCTCGGGTTCGGGATCGAAGAGGCCGCGCACCGGGGTGGTGTCGATCGGCCTCGCGCGGGCAGGCGCGGCGGCG
>JBCCOR010000737.1:0-2581 GCA_039025295.1 Acidobacteriota bacterium | reverse complement strand
CGTCGCCGCCGGATCGTCGTCGGTGTCACCACCGCCGGCGCGGACGTCGGCGTTCATCGGTCGGCGGCGGTCGCGTCGGCGCAGCGCCAGGACGCGTCCGCGCAGCCAGAGCAGCGGCCCGAGCAGCGCGTAGAGCCACGCCGTGGCGGCGAGAAAGACGATCGGGCGCCAGGCCGCCGCCAGCATCATCGCGGCCAGCGGCAGGGCCATGCGGTAGCTGCGTCGGCGGCGCAGATCGACCTTCTTGCCGCTCGGGTAGCGGAAGGTCGAGACCATCAGCGTGCCGAGGATCAGCAGGGTGAAGAGCAGCATCTGCTGCGCCTGTGGATAGAGCGCGTGCTCGACCGGCAGGAAGGCGAAGCTGACCGCCACGCCGCCCGCCGCTGGCGCGGGTAGGCCGATGAAGAAGCGGCTGTCGACGATTCGCGTCTGGACGGTGAAGCGGGCGAGGCGGGTGGCGCAGCACACCAGGAAGAAGAACGGCGCCAGCCAGCCGATGCGGCCGAAATCCTGCAGGCCCCAAAACCAGGTCAGGAGCGCCGGCGCCATGCCGAAGGTCAGCACGTCGGAGAGCGAGTCGAAGATGCGGCCGAACTCCGACTCGGTGTGGGTCAGCCGGGCGATGCGGCCGTCGAGGGCGTCGAGAAAGCCGGCGCCGAAGATCAGCAGGGCGGCGATCGAGAACTTGCCGCTGACCGCCTGGATGATCGCCGAGAACCCGAGCAGGATGGCGCCGATCGTGAACAGGCTGGGCAGCAGATAGGCGCCCTTGCGCAGGCGCGCGCTGACCCGTCGCCGTCCGCGCCGGCGATCGCCGCCCTGGCGCCGCCGCTCCCGTCCGCGCCGACGTCCGACGGGGGCGTGCAGTCCACCGTCGGGATCGTCGTCGTCGGGCGTCAGGGGCGGGCGCACGGCGCGACTCAGGCCGCGTCGGCGGGCGGTTCGTCGTCGGCGGCCCGCGTGGGCAGCGCGACCGGCGTCTCGCCGTTGCGCAGGCGGTCGCCCACCCGCACCAGCAGCTCGTAGTGGGTCGGGATGAGCAGATCGACGCGCGAGCCGAAGCGGATCAGGCCGAGATGGTCGCCGCGCTGGCGACGATCGCCCTGGCCGACGAAGCAGACGATGCGGCGGGCGATCAGGCCGACGATCTGGTAGACGCCGATGCGCTCGTCGTCGGTGCTGTGACCGTCGCGGTCGAGGCCGCCGTCGGTGCGGCGGATGACCGTCAGCTGGCGGCCGTTGACCGTGCTCGCATCCTCGCGCATGGCGTTGACGGCGTGGCCGTCGAACCGCTGGGCAGCGACCACCTCGCCGCCCACGGGCATGCGCTGGACGTGCACGTCGAGGACCGACAGGAACGTGCTGATGCGCGTGAACGTGCCGGGACCGACGTGCGGGTCTTCGACTTCGTCGATGCGGCTGATCACGCCGTCGGCCGGCGCCACGATGATGCCGGCGTCGCCGCCGAAGTCGCGCGGTGGATCACGGAAGAAGAGCAGGGTGAGTCCGCTGGCGACGAGCGCGCCGAGCGCGCCGGTCGGGCGGCGGAGGAGGGCGAGCACGCCGCCGAGCGCGGCGACGGGCAGCACGAAGGGCCAGGCTTCTTTGGCGAAACGCATGATGGGGCAAGACTAGCGCATGCGGATGCGCGGCGGAACGGTCGCGGCCCGCGCGAGCGCACAGGATCGACAGAAACACAACGACCGCCGGCAACCGGGCGCGCGCAGGGCGCCGATCGCGGCGGTCTTCTGCGCGCAGGGCGCGCATCGTCCGGGTCGGAAGACGTCAGGCGGTGGTCGACACCTCGGCGCGGTGCCGGTTGAGGATCACTTCCATGCGGTCTTTGAGCTCGAGCTTCTTCAGCTTGATGCGCTTGATCTCGACCTCGTCTTCCTCGGAAAGGAGGCTTTTTTCGCGGATTTCCTGGAGCTTCGCCTTGTGAGCCAGATGCTCCTCGTGAAGGCTGCGGAATTCTTCGTCCTTCTCGATGAGCTCTTCTTTCAGGCTGCTCTCATCACGCATCGGCTACTCCTCATGAATCAGAATGATGGGGACGATCGGTTCAGACGTCATAGAGAAACCCTACCATCCGCAAAATTCGCCGGGCAAGGCGCGCTGCGGCCAAAAAGAAGATGCCGTGAAGAATTGTTTTTCGGATCGCCTAGCCGAGCGCGCGGGCGTAGAGAACGGCGTCGGCGCCGTCGCGGTAGTAGCGCGGACGCCGGCCGACCGGGCGATGGCCGCAGCGGACGTAGAGCTGGCGCGCGGCCTGGCTGTCCGTGTGGACCTCGAGATGCAGTCGGACGACGCCGTCGGCGGCGAGCGCGGCGTGGACGGCCTCGAGCAGTCGACGGCCGTGGCCGCGCCGGCGCGCGTCTGGATCGACCGCGATGCGCAGCAGCTCGGCCTCGTCGAGTACCTGCTGCACGAGGGCGTAGCCGCGCAGCGCGTCGCGGCCGGACGGCGCATCGTCGCCCGCGCGCAGCGCGAACCGCCGCGTCGTGGGCTGCGCCAGCAGCGCGGCGAAGGTCGCGGTCGTCCAGGGCGCGGGCACCGTCTGGCCCGGCGGCGGGAAAGCGCG
>JBCCOR010000736.1:0-2591 GCA_039025295.1 Acidobacteriota bacterium | reverse complement strand
GAGCGCATCACCGAAATCGAGATCGAAATCCTCACGCTTGATGCCAACCGGCGGGGCGCGTCGGTCATCACCTCGACCAGCGCCGGGCCCGCGTGCGCCAGGGCCGCGGCGAGGGCGTCGTCGAGCTGATCGACGCGCTCGACCCGCACGCCGTGCGCGCCGCACAGGCGCGCGTAGGCGGCGAAGTCGGGGTTGTGCAGCGAGGTTTGCCACACCGGCCAGTCGCCGGCGCGCTGCTCCTTCGAGATCTTGCCGAGCTCGCCGTTGTTCATCAGCACGTGGGTGAGGTTCATGTCGTATTTCACCGCGGTCAGCAGCTCGCCCATGTACTGGCCGAAGCCGCCGTCGCCCGAGATCGAGACCACCTGACGGCCGGCGAAGCGCGGATCGTCTTCCTGCGTCGCCGCCCAGGCGCCGAGCGCCGCCGGCAGGCTGAAGCCGATCGAGCCGAGATAGCCCGACATCAGCACCGCCTGCGCGGTGCATTCGAAGTAGCGGCCGAACGAGTAGGTGTTGTTGCCGACGTCGACGGCGAGGATCGCGTCGTCGGCGATCTGGCGCTCGAGAGCGTCGAAGAGCGCGGCGGCGTTGACGCCTTCGCCGCGGTCGTCGGCGCGGCGGCGGCGCTTCTCCTCGCGCCAGATCGACCAGCGCCAGGCGATCTCCTTGCGCTGTTTCGGACCGGCCGCGATCTCGCCCGCGCTGAGCGCGTCGAGCATGGCGTGCGCCGTGATCCCGATCTCGCCCCACACCGGCACGTCGACGGCGTGGAATTTGCCGAGCGTCATCGCGTCGTAGTCGACCTGGACGATCGGCTTCTTGGGCGTGATGCCGGTGTGGTTGCTGAAGCTCGCGCCGAAGACGAGCAGCAGATCGGATTCGTTCATGAACCAGCTCGCGATCGGCGTGCCGCTGCGCCCGAGCACGCCGGCGCCGAGCGGATGATGGTCGGAGATCAGGCCCTTGCCCTTGAACGTGGTCAGGATCGGCGCACCGAGGCGCTCGGCGAGGTCGATCACCGGGCCCATCGTGAAGCGCGCGCCGTGGCCGACGATGATCACCGGCCGTTCGGCCCCGCGGATGCGCGCCACCGCGGCGTCGAGCGCGTCGACCGGCGGCGCGATGGTGCGCGGCGTCAGTCGGCCTTCGGGTCCGCCGGGCGTGGCGCGCTCGCCGGCCGGCAGGGTCTGGACCTCGTCGGGGAAGATCAGATGCGACACGCCGCGGTTGAGGATCGCGCTCTTGCACGCCAGGTTGGCGAGCTCGGCGTGGCGGCTGGTGTGCAGCACCGCCTGGCTCCACTGCGCGACCTTGCCGAAGGCGGCGACCAGATCGACTTCCTGGAACGCGCCCGGGCCGAGCACCTGGGTGTCGACCTGGCCGGTCAGGGCCACGACGGGCGCGCGGTCGACGTTGGCGTCCCACAGGCCGGTCAGGAGGTTGGTGGCGCCCGGGCCGGCGATGGTCAGGCAGGCCGCCGGCCGGCCGGTGAGCTTGCCGTAGGCCGAGCAGGCGAACGACGCTGCGCCCTCGTGGCGGATGCCGACGTAGCGCATCTCGCCGTCCTCGGCGCGCATGCGCAGCGCGTCGGCGAGGCCGAGGTTGGAGTGGCCGACCATGCCGAAGAGGCTCGTGACGCCCCAGTTGACCAGGGTCTTGGCGATCACGTCGCTGACCGTTTCGACGTGCGGCGCGTCCTCGAGCAGGCCGACGTAGACGCCGTCGTCGCGGATCTCGACCGGGAAGGTCTCGACGCCGTCGTCGAACTCGCCCGGCGATCGGCCGGTCAGCGGATCGTAGTCCCAGCCGTGCCACGGGCAGCGCAGCAGGCCGTTCTCGATCGAGCCTTCGCCGAGCGGACCGCCCTGGTGCGGACAGCGGTTGTCGAGGGCGGCGTAGCGGTCGCCGACGCGGGTCATGCACAGCGTGTGCACGCCACAGGTGACGGTGGTCACGCGGCCGTCGGCGAGGGCGTCGGGCGCGAGCGCCTTGTACCAAACGCGTCGGGGGACAGGGGACGGCGCAGCGATGTCTTCGGTCATGGTCGCTCCTTGTCAAAAGATCGTCGTCGGTCGCGCAGGGGCGGTGCGCGGTACGGCGTGAGGCAGTGTACGCCGCGCGCTCGGCAGATGCCACGGCGCGGCGCGCACCGGGCGTGTGCGCGCAACATCTCGCGCGTCCCGCCGTATGATGCGTTGGACGCTGGCGCGCATTCGGTCACACCGTCGCGTCCGCCGACCCGCTTTCGCCCCACCGTTTTCGTCACCGTCCGACACCGCCGCCGCGCGCGGCGCGGAGAGCCATCCGCGATGCACGATCCCTCGTCTTCTTCAGCGAACCGTCCCCGCGGCCTGTGGGGCGCGCTCGTCGCCTTCGGCCGCGCCTTTGATCTCGGCCGCCGCATTCTGATCAATCTCGTCTTTCTTTTTCTGCTGCTGCTGGTGATTTCGGCGCTCAGCACCGACACCCAGCCGAGTCTGCCGTCGAAGGCCGCGCTCGTGGTGCAGCCCAAGGGCATCTTGGTCGAGCAGCTGAGCGGCGACCCCACCGCGCGCGCGATCGAGGCGCTGATGGACAGTGGGCCGTCGGAG
>JBCCOR010000735.1:0-2626 GCA_039025295.1 Acidobacteriota bacterium | reverse complement strand
TCGAGGCGCGCCAGGATGCGCTGCTCGCGCCGCAGTCGGCGCAGCCAGTCGCCGCCCGCGTCGAGCCCGGGCCGCACGCGCTTGACCGCGGCGCGCAGGCCGAGATCGTCGCGCACGCCGAGATAGACCGTGCCCATGCCGCCGCGGCCGAGCAGCTGCACGATGCGGTACGGGCCGATCGTCTCGGGCGCGGGGCCGTCGTCGTCGGACGATGCGTCGTTGAGATCCGCGTCGTCCATCGCCAGATCCGACGCCGCGGGGGCGAGGCCGCGGCCGACCGCGTCGGTCATGCCGTCGTCGGCTTCGCCGAGGTCGGCGTCGGCCGCGAGCAGGCTCTCGACCTCCGCGCGCAGCGCGTCGTCGTCACCGCACGCGTCGGCGAGGAACGCGGCCCGCGCCGCGGCGGGCTGCGCCAGCGCGTCGTGGAAAAGCGCGTCGATCTGCCGCCAACGTTCAGGGGTCATTCAGGTTGCGTCGCCGCGCAGGAGACGCTGCAGCCACGCCTTGGCCATGCGCAGATCGCGCTCGACCGTGGCGTGGCCGATGCCCAGGACCGACGCGGTCTCCTCGATCGTCAGGCCGCCGAAGAAGCGCAGCTCGACCACCTGGGCCTTGCGTTCGTCGACCTTGGCCAGGTCCTTGAGGGCGTCGTCGAGCTCGAGCACGCCGTTGGGACGATCGAGGGCGATGCGCCCTTCTTCGAGCGTCAGGGCGGCCTCACCGCCGCCGCGCTTGGCCGCCTGCCGCTTGCGCGCGTGATCGACCAGCACCCGGCGCATCATGCGCGCCGCGACGGCGAAGAAATGGCCGCGGTCCTGCCAGGGAATCTCGACGTCGATCAGGCGCATGTAGGCCTCGTGCACCAGCGCGGTCGTCTGCAGCAGATGGCCGCTGCGCTCGCCGCGCATGTGGCGTCGGGCGAGCCGGCGCAGCTCGTCGTAGACCGCGCGGGTGAGCGCGTCGAGGGCGTCGTCGTCGCCCGCGCGCCAGGCGTGGAGCAGATGGGTCACCGGCGCGGCCGGTGCGGCGTCGTCGGAATCGGCGGATGGGGTGGATGGCGGCAGCATGCAAATCTCGGTTGGCGGTCGAATATGCTTTTCTACCATGAAGGCGGCGGCGAGGCCACGCGCCGCGGTGCGGAGACAGCTGGTAGTGTCACGAGGTCGTCCGTCGGTTCGACGATCCGACATCAGGAGTTTGGCATGACCTTCGCTTCGTCCGATCCCTCGATCGCGTCACCGCTTCCGCCGCCGTCGGCCGCGCGCCTCGACGCGCTGCGCGCCGGCCCGCTCGCCGGGCTCGATGCCTTCGCGCAGGACCTGTTCTTCGATCGCCTCGTCGCGCGCTGGCCGCGGCTGACCGCGCCGCTGTGGCAGCTCTACGGCCCGTCGGGCAGCGCGCCGCGCGATGCCGACGCCGCCGTCGCATGGCTCGATCGGCTGATCGACCGCGCCGCGCGCGCCTACGCCGCGCGCAGCGGCGATCTGCGCCGGCTCGACGCGCTGCGCGCCGACGAACCCGACGGCCTGCGCGGCGCTGACCAGATCGGGTACATCGCCTACGTCGACCGCTTCGCGGGCACCCTCGAGGGCGTGCGTGCGCGCATTCCCTATCTGCGCGAGCTCGGCGTGACCTATTTGCATCTGCTGCCCCTGCTGATGCCGCGCCCGCATCCCAACGACGGCGGCTTCGCCGTCGCCGACTACACCCGCGTCGCGCCGCGCCTGGGCACGATGGATGATCTCGAGCGGCTCGCCGCCGATCTGCGTGCGGCCGGCATCCGCCTGTGCATCGACCTGGTGTGCAACCACACCGCGCGCGAGCACGACTGGGCGCAGGCGGCGCGGCGCGGTGATCCGCACTACGCGTCGTACTACCACTTCTTTCCCAACCGCACCCTGCCCGATCAGTACGAGCCGCATCTGTTCGAGGTCTTTCCGCAGATCGCGCCCGGCAACTTCACCCGCGTGCCGGAGATCAACGCCTGGGTGTGGACGACCTTCTACAGCACGCAGTGGGATTTGAACTACGCCCAGCCGGCGGTGTTCGCCGAGATGCTCGAGATCATGTGGATGCTGGCCAACCGCGGCGTCGAGGTGCTGCGGCTCGACGCCGTGCCGTTCATGTGGAAACGGGTCGGCACGTCGTGCCAGAACCTGCCCGAGGTCTACGCCGTGCTGCAGGGCTTCCGCGCGTGGTCGAACCTGGTCGCGCCGGCGCTGGTGCACAAGGCCGAGGCGATCGTCGCGCCGGCCGATCTGATGCGCTACTTCGGCGACGGCGCGTCGACCGGGCACGGCTGCGGCCTGGCCTACCACGCGGTGTTCATGGGCGCGCTGTGGGACGCCCTCGCCACCGGCCGGGCGAGCGTGATCCGCACCGTTCTCGCGCGCATGCCGTCGCCGCCCGCGAACGCCACCTGGGTGACCTACGCGCGCTGCCATGACGAGCTCGCGTGGGCGTTCGCCGACGACGATCTCGAAGCGGCGGAGCTCGATCCGAAACCCCATCGCGACTTTCTCGGTCGCTTCTACCTCGGCGAGCACCCGATGTCGTTCGCGCGCGGCGAGCTGTTCGCGCGCGATCCGTCGCGCGGCTCGTGGCGCATCGACGGCACCCTGGCGTC
>JBCCOR010000734.1:0-2633 GCA_039025295.1 Acidobacteriota bacterium | reverse complement strand
GCCGAGACGACGCCAGCCACGACGACGCCACGGCAGCAGCCGACGACGGCGCAACCGCGCGCGTCACCGATGACGCCGTGGCGTCGGCGCGCACCGGAGCGGCAGACAAGATCAAGAACAGAGCGATTGCGCAGCGCACAGTCGAAGAGAAAAGAACGCGTTGCTTCACGATCCGGAACCTCTCGAGCACACGACGCGACATCGATGCCACGACGCGCCATGAAGCTAGCGAGCGAAGCCGGCAAAAATCAGTTGCGATGTACTGGGTTCAGAACTTTCTTTTCTAAAACGAGATCTCTTGATTTCGAGAAAAAAGCTCTATATCTTCGTGCTCGCCACGGTACTGAAAACGATCTAGGCTGAGCCTGAATCTTCGATCGCCCTGCCGCGGCAATCCATCGCGGCGGTCGTCAACCCACATCGAGGAATGGATGCAGAGACGTAGCGGGCTGCAGGAGGTCATCGGGGAGCGCGTCAAGGTCGACGAAGGGTTCGTTTCCCGTCTGCTGATGGGCGCGCTGACGCCCCACGAACAGCGCATGATGTCGATTCGCCTGCTGGCGGTCGACGACCGTTTTCGCGATCATCTGCGGGGAATCCTCGACCATTTCTCGATGTTCGACGCCGATCTGGCGACGCGCTACGACCGCGCCGTCGCCGACGGCGACGACCCGGAAGAGCTCGCGCGCCTGCGGCGGCGACTGCAGGCCGAAGCGCACGCGCGCAGGCCGCATCTGCACGAGCAGGCGCTCGCCTTCCTCGCCCCGAATACGCGCAATATCGAAGCGATCGCGAGCGCGCTCTTCACCTGGTCGATGGCCGAGATCCTGCTCGCCAACGGTCAGCAGTCGGGCCTCGCCCATCAATTCGCCAAGATCAACTTCGATCTGGCCGAGACCGTGATCGACGCGGTCGAGGTGCTCAGCACCGCCGGACCGGCGCGCGATCGGCCGGATCTGGTGCGCGACGTCCGCCGACGCCTCCGCGCCGCGCGCATCACCCTCGCCGATCGGCCCTACGTCGCCGCGCCGTCGCCGATCGGCGACGACTTCGACGACCTCGATCCGGACGATCTGACGCCGCCGACGTCAGACGACGACACGCCGTGAACGATCGACCCGACGATCCGAACGCGCCGCTGCGCGCGTGGATCGAGGCTGCCCGGCTACGCGAGGCACGCGCGCGCGATGCCGCCGAGGACGACGATCTCGCGGCGTCAGCGACCATCGACAACGAGACGCTCCGCGCCGAGGTCGCGCGCATGCGCGGGCAGCTGCGGATCCTCGTCCAGCAGCATCGACTCAGCCAGCGCGCGATCGAAGATCGCATCGGCATCGCCCGCGGCTATCTGTCGCAGATTCTCAGCGGCCACGTGGCGCTGAAGTACCGCCACGTCGTCGCCGTGCTCAACGCCCTCGGCGTGGCGCCGTCGGTGTTCTTCGATCGCCTCTATCCAACCTTCGGCCCGCCGCCGGCCCCGCGCGCATCCGCCGGCGGTCCGCGCATGCCGCTGCCGTGGCGCCTGGCGGCGCTCTACGGCGCCGGCCTCGAAGCCTTCGATCTCCTCGAAGCGCGCATCGGCCACTGCGAGCGCATGCTCGACACGCTGCGCACGGACGACGAGCCCGACGACCCGCCGCCCAACTGACGCCCGCGCGGCGGCCGCGCTCAGCGCGGCGCGTCGTCGTGCGGCACGACCACCGCCGGCACGGCGTGCTCGATGAAGAGCGCGTTGAACGCCGCCAGATCCTCGTCGATCAGCGTCTGCAGCGCGGCCGCAGCCTCGTCCCAGCGGGCGATGACCGCGTCGCCGCGCGTGACCATCGACTGCGGCAGCGGCGGCTCGGCGCCGTCGAGCTGGGCGCGCAAGAAACCGATCTGCGCGTTGAGACCCGGCGGCAGGCGGATGATGTCCTGGAAGCTCTCGTGCCCGCGCTGGACGAGGGTCTCTTCCCATTCTTCGAGCGTCTCGATCAGCGCCTTGCCGGCCTCCTCGATCGCCTCGACGCCCTTCGACGGCGACGCGTCGGGCGGGGTCAGCGACGCCGCGCGCGCCATCGCGCCCTGGATCTGCGCGCGCACCTCGGCCGCGCGCGTCACGCCGCGGTGGAGGTCGTCGAGCGCGACGTCGAGGCGGTCGAAAAGCGCCCGATGGTCGTCGTAGCTGCGCGCGTCGAGGCCGGCGCGCGCGTCGGCGCGGACCTCGACCGTCACCTCGCGCACGATCGGCTCGCCGTCGTCGCCGTCCACGGGCTGCGCGGTCAGCCGCAGCCGGTAGTGACCCGGCAGGACGCGCGCGCCCTGGGTCGAGCCGAACATCACCAGGCCCGAGAGATCGGTGAGCGGCGTTTCGCGCAGGTCCCACACGTAGCGGTTGAGGCCGCGATGGCGGGTCAGCATGTCGGTCTCGACGTCGTCCGGACCCGGCGGATCAGAGGTCACGCGCCGCACCCGGCGGTCGCTGGCGTCGAAGATCTCGAGCACCAGCGCCGGCGGCGGCGGCTCGACGGCGTCGTCTTCTGCATCGCCGCCGTCGGCGTCCGCATCCTCGGCATCCGCGGCCGGCGCGTCGCCGTCGGCATCCGTCGCCGCCTCGGCCGCCTCGGCATCCGTCGCCGCCTCGGCCGCCTCGG
>JBCCOR010000733.1:0-2634 GCA_039025295.1 Acidobacteriota bacterium | reverse complement strand
GGGTCCGGGGGGGGCCCGCCCCCCCTTGGGGGCGCCGACGCCCGGCGACCTTGACCCTCTCCCCCCCCGCGCGCTGGGGGGGGGCGGCGGGGCGCCTCGACTGCGCGGCCGCGTCTTCCGGCATCCATCTGCCGATGCCGCTGCTCGAGCAGCTGGCCAGCCGCTGCAAGCCGGGCCGTGCGGCGCACGAGATCGCGCGCGCGTTCGGCGACGATCATCCACAGCTGCCGGATCAGCGCATCATCCTCGGCCTGCAGGAGCTGGCCGAGCGCGCGCGGATTCGCTGGGAGATGCCGAACGCGCCGTGACACCGACCGCGCGCGACCCGGTCGGCTAGGATGCCAGGGAACCGATCCACGGCATCATGACATCCACCGACCCCACCGCACCGGACGACCCCGCGCGCCGCACCGTCGGCCCGTATCAGCTCGACGCGCTGATCGGCCGCGGCGGCATCGGCGAGGTTTGGCGCGCGCACGATCGTCGCCTCGGGCGCGACGTCGCGATCAAGCAGCTGCGTCCCGAGCGCGCCGCCGATCCGCGCGCCCGGGCGCGCATGCAGCGCGAGGCGCAGGCGCTCGCGCAGCTCAGCCATCCGGCGATCGTGCCGATCTTCGATCTGATCGACGACGACGCCGGCGACTGGATCGTGATGGAACTGATCGAAGGCCCGAGCGTCGCCGAGCGGCTCGCGGACGGGCCGCTGCCGCTGGCGCAGGCGCTCGAATTCGGCGCGCAGATCGCCCGCGGGCTCGCCGCCGCGCACGCGCGCGGCATCCTGCATCGCGATCTGAAGACCGAAAACGTCCTGACGACGCACGACGGCCAGGCGCGCATCGTCGATTTCGGCCTGGCCAAGCCGCTGTGGGACGACGGCGCCGACGCCTCGCTCTCGATCGAGGGTGCGATCGTCGGCACCTGCCGCGCGATGTCGCCCGAGCAGGCGCGCGGCCTGGCGATCGACGAGCGCTCCGATCTGTTCGCGCTCGGCACGCTGCTCTACGAGATGCTCAGCGGCATCTCGCCCTTCCGCGCCCCGACCGCCCTCGACACGCTGACGCGGGTGTGCACGCACGATCCGCCGCCGCTCGATCAGGTCGCCCGACCGATGCCGCGCGCGGTCGCCGATCTGGTCGCGCATCTGCTCAACAAAGCGCCCGAGCGGCGGCCGGCCGACGCGGCGACCGTCGCCGATGCGATCGACCGGCTGCGCGCGTCGCCCGCCGTGACCGACTTCGGCGGCCGCAACGCGGCGCGCCGCGATCCGTCGTCGACCACGAGCCCATCGCGCGACGCCTCTGCAAGCGAGGATGCCGTCGCGACGGGCGAAACCGTTTTCACCAGCGAGGTCTGGACGCCGGCCAACACCGCCGCCGCATCGCCCAGCGTCGCGGCGCCGCCGACCGCGTCGCGCGCGCGCCGGCGCGGGCCGATCGCGCTGCTGCTGCTCACACTGGCGATCGCGCTCGTCGCCGTCGCGATCGTGCGCTTCGCGCCGCGCGCGGCGACGTCCGACGGCGTCGCGACCGCCCTTGCCGCAGCCCGCGGCGCGGACGATGCGGCCGACGGCGCCGCCGCGGCATCCGCCGACGCGGCCGCGCAAACCGCCCTCGATCTGCTCATCCGCTACGACGAACCGGGCACGATCGACCGGGCGATCGCCATGCTGCTGCGCGCAGTCGAAAGCGATCGACAGTCGGCGATCGCCTACGCCGTCCTGGCGCGCGCCTACTGGCTGAAGTACCGCAACAGCGGCCGCGATCGGCAGTGGCTGACCCTCGCCGAACCCGCGGCGCAGCGCGCGGTCGCGCTCGCGCCGTCGCTGCCTGAGGCGGGCGTCAGCCAGGGCTTTGTGCAGCTGGCGCGCGGCGAGCACGCCGCGGCCGAGCGCACGCTGCGCGGCGTTTTGGTGCAGCATCCGGCGCATGCCGACGCCCATCAGGCGCTCGGTCGCGTGCATCTCGCCCAGCGCCGCTTCGACGACGCGGAGCGCGCCTACCGCTTCGCGCTCGCCGCGGCACCCGAGGATCCGTGGATGTGGGCGCGGCTGGGCATTCTCTACTTCCGCACGCAGCGCCTCGACGCGGCGGCCGATGCGTTCCGGCGCAGCATCGCGCTGCGCCCCGACTCGGTCTACGCCCGGCGCAACCTCGCCGGCGTGCTGCAGATGCAGGGACAGATCGACGACGCGATCCGCGAACTGCAGGCGGCGCTCGCGATCCATCCCGAGGCGACGCTCTTCACCAACCTCGGCGCGCTGCGCTTCGCCCAGGGCCACTACGGGGAGGCCGCCGAGGCATTCGAGCGCGCGCTCGACACGGGTACGCTCACCCACGACAGCCAAACCTGGGCCAATCTCGCCGACGCCTACCGCTGGCTGCCCGGGCGCGAGGACGACGCGCGCTCGACCTACCGCCGCGCGATCCAGCTCGCGCGGCGCGATCTCGACGCCGATCCGGACAACCTGACGCAGCGCAGCCGCCTGGCCCAGTATTTGGCCAAGGCGGCTGAACGCGACGACGCGCTGGCCGAAGCCGAGCGCGTCGCCGAAGTCGCGGCGTCGCGCGAGCATCTCGACGCCGCTGTGCTGTATCGTCAAGCGGTTACTTGGGAGCTACTCGGCCTCCGTCAGCG
>JBCCOR010000732.1:0-2636 GCA_039025295.1 Acidobacteriota bacterium | reverse complement strand
GGCGCCGGCCCCTCACCCTCCTGATGGTCCGACCCGGCCCCCGCGCGGGGCCCGCGGCGGGGCGGGGGGGCGCTTCTGTTTGGAGACCGTGCCGATGCCCGCCGCGCCGCAGCCCCTCGTTCTGATCGTCGACGACGAAGCCGACATCCGCGACAGCCTGTCGATGATCCTCGAGTACGAGGGTTACCGCGTCGACGAGGCACACGACGGACGCACCGCGCTGGCCAAGGTTGCCGAGCGCGCGCCCGACGCCGTGCTGCTCGACATCAAAATGCCCGGCATGGACGGCCTCGAGACCATCGAGGCGCTGCGCGCGCGCGGCTACGCCATGCCGGTGCTGATGATCAGCGGCCACGGCGACATCCAGACCGCGGTCGAGGCGACGCGCGCGGGCGCCTACGATTTCTTCGAAAAGCCGCTGCAGCAGGAGCGCGTGCTGCTCAGCCTGCGCAACGCCCTCGAGAGCCAGCGCCTGCGCGCCGAGCGCGAGGGACCGCACGCGGCCGTCGACGGCCCGCGCTTGATCGGCGACGCGCCGGCGATGCAGCAGCTGCGCGACACCATCGCGCGGGTCGCGCCGACGCCGGCGACGGTGCTCGTCACCGGCGAGAGCGGCACCGGCAAGGAACTGGTGGCGAGTGCGATCCACCGCCAGAGCGACCGCGCGCGGCGACCGTTCGTGCAGGTCAACTGCGCCGCGATTCCCGACGAGCTGATCGAGTCGGAGCTCTTCGGCCACGAGAAAGGCAGCTTCACCGGCGCCGTGCGCAAGCAGGTCGGCAAATTCGTCGCCGCGCACGGCGGCACGATCTTCCTCGACGAGATCGGCGACATGTCGGCACGCACCCAGGCCAAGGTGCTGCGCGTCTTGCAGGACGGCCACGTCGAGCCGGTCGGCGCGGCGACGCCCGTGCAAGTCGACGTGCGCGTCGTCGCCGCCACGCATCGCGATCTGCCGGCCGAGATCGAGGCCGGCAACTTTCGCGAGGATCTCTACTACCGACTCAACGTCGTGCCGGTGCGCACGCCCCCGCTGCGCCAGCATCTCGACGATCTGCCGCTTCTGGCGGCGCACTTCGGCCAGCGCTACGCCGCCGCCACCGGTGCGCCGCCCAAGCCCTTCGACGACGACGCACTCGCCCATCTCGCCACCCTGCCGTGGAAAGGCAACGTGCGCGAGCTCAAGAACCTGGTCGAGCGCCTGCTGATCCTCTCGCCGGGCGAGCGGGTGACGCGCCACGACGTCGTCCATCTGATCGGCGGCAACCAGCCCGAGGTGTCCGACGCGCTCCTGGCGGTCAAGACCCTGCGCGAGTTCCGCGAGCTCTCCGAGCGTCTCTTCCTGCTGCGCAAGCTCAAGGAGCACGGCTGGAACGTCACCCAGACCGCCCAGGCGATCGACACGCCGCGTTCGAATCTCTACAAGAAGATGGAGCAGTACGAGATCAAACGCGAAGAAGAGTAGGCGGCGAAGTTTCGCACCTTCGGTGCGTTTCGCGCTTCGACCCCGAGTCGGGCGCCCGAAACCGCTGAACCCAAAGCGCTTCGGATCATCCAGCCTGGCGGCACAAGACGAATCGAGATAGTGTTGAGAGAATCTGCTTGCGCCGCGCGTCGAGCCCTGCGCGTTCCTGTGAACCGCGCCCACCGCTCCCCCACCCAGACGGCTCCGCGCGCGCTGACCATCTTCACGCGAGACCACCCGAGGAGACGCGCGCTTCCATGCACATCGAATTGAATGAAGACCAGAAGCTGCTGCGCGACGAAGTGCGCCGCTTCGCCGACGAGGTCGTCCGTCCGGCCGCCAAGGCCATCGACGCCGACGGCAT
The DNA here is from genome assembly GCA_039025295.1 of Acidobacteriota bacterium. GTDB lineage: Bacteria > Acidobacteriota > Thermoanaerobaculia > Multivoradales > J023 > JBCCOR01. Next base: position 807 of record JBCCOR010000732.1, on the reverse strand, counting down.
CTTCCCCACCGAGATCATCCAGCAGGCCGGCGAGATGGGCCTGATGGGCGTGTCCGTCCCCGAAGCCTACGGCGGCGCGGCCATGGACGTCCTCAGCTACGCCATCGTGATCGAAGAGGTCAGCCGCGCGTGCGGCTCGACCGGCGTGATCCTGTCGGTGAACAACTCGCTGGTCTGCGACCCGATCATGCGGTATGGCACCGACGCCCAGAAGGAGCGCTTCCTCACGCCGCTGGCCAAGGGCGAGTCGATCGGCTGCTACGCGCTGACCGAGCCCGGCGCCGGCAGCGACGCCGCCGCGCTGCGCACCACCGCCGTGCGCGACGGCGATGACTACGTGCTCAACGGCAACAAGGTCTTCATCACCAACGGCACCCACGCCGACATCGCGCTGATCTTCGCCAGTGTCGATCTCGAGCGCCGCCATAAAGGCATCACCGCCTTCGTCGTGCCGAAAGACACGCCGGGCTACAGCCACGGGCACCACGAGTACAAGCTCGGCGTCAACGGCTCGGGCACGACCGAGCTGGCGTTCGAGAACATGCGCGTGCCGGCCGATCACCGCCTCGGCGAGGAAGGCGAGGGCTTCCGCATCGCCATGGGCACGCTCGACGGCGGCCGCATCGGCATCGCCGCGCAGGCGATCGGCATCGCCCAGGCGGCGTTCGAAGAGGCCGTGCACTACGCCAGCGAGCGCGAGCAGTTCGGCAAGCCGATCGGCTCGTTCCAGGCGATCCAGCACTACCTGGCCGACATGTCGACCGAGATCGACGCCGCCCGCCTGCTGACCTGGAAGGCGGCCTGGGC
>JBCCOR010000731.1:0-2646 GCA_039025295.1 Acidobacteriota bacterium | reverse complement strand
TACGCCTTGCCGCAATCACCGCAGCTGTTCAAACAAATCTTGATGGTCAGCGGCTTCGAGCGCTACTACCAGATCGCGCGTTGCTTCCGCGATGAGGACCTGCGCGCCGATCGCCAGCCCGAGTTCACCCAGATCGATCTCGAGATGTCGTTCGTCGAGGAAGAGGACGTCATCCAGCTGATCGAGGGCTTGTTCCACGCGATCTTCCCGCTCGCCGGCATCACGCCGCCCGCGACCTTCCCGCGCCTGACCTACGCCGAGGCGATGGCGCGCTACGGCAGCGACCGGCCCGATCTGCGCTTCGATCTTGCGATCGTCGATCTCGGCGAGCGCCTCGGTTCGAGCGGCTTCCGCGCGTTCTCGGGCGCGATCGCCGACGGCGGCGTGATCCGCGGCTTCCGCATTCCGGGCGCGGCCTCGGCGACCCGCAAGCAGCTCGACGGCTGGGCCGAGATCGCGCGCCGCTGCGGCGCCGCGGGCGCGCTGCATCTGCGCCGCCGCGACGGCGCGACCCAGTTCCAGGTCAAGACCGCGCTCACCGACGCCGAGCGCGACGGCGCGGCCGACGATCTCGGCCTCGAGGACGGCGATCTCGCGCTGATCGCGGCCGGCCCGGCGTCGATCGTCGCGTCGGCCCTCGGCACGCTGCGCCTCGAGCTGGCCAAGGCCTACGACCTGATCCCGCAGGACCGCCACGCCTTCCTGTGGGTGACCGAGTTCCCGCTGGTCGAGCGCGACGAGGAGGCCGATCGCTGGACGGCGCTGCATCATCCGTTCACCAGCCCCGATCCGCGCGATCTCGCGCATCTGGCGAGCGATCCGAGTCGCGTGCGCTCGCGCGCCTACGACGTGATCTTGAACGGCATCGAGCTCGGCGGCGGCTCGATCCGCATCCATCAGCAGGACATCCAGCAGCAGATCTTCGGCCTGCTCGGCATCGACGAGGCCGAGGCGCGGTCGCGCTTCGGCTTCCTGCTCGACGCGCTCTCGTACGGCGCGCCGCCGCACGGCGGCCTGGCGCTCGGCCTCGACCGCATCATCATGCTGATGGCCGGCGCGCCGTCGATCCGCGACGTCATCGCCTTCCCGAAGACCGCCTCGACCAGCTGCCTGATGACCGAGGCGCCGTCGACCGTCGACATCCAGCAGATCGACGATCTCCATCTCGACGTCCGCTGGCCGGCGCCGTCGGACGACGCGGCCGAGGACGCATCGGACGAAGCCGCCGACGACGGGGCATGACGGCCCTCGCGCGCCTCGAGCTGACGGCCAGCGGCGCGACCAGCGCGATCACGGCCGGTCCCGACGCGCTGGTCGCGCAGACCGCGTCGCTCGCCGACTGGGTCGGCGGCGGCACGCTCTTCATCGTCTCGGCCCAACCGATCCGCGCGCTGCACGACGCGCGCCTCGATCCGCTGCGCCGGGCGATCGCGTCGAACGGCGGCCGCTGCGTCGAGCTCGACGTGCCCGACGGCGAGCCGGCGAAAGACGACGTCGGCGAGGCAAGTCGTCTGTGGAACGCGATGCTCGCCGCGGGCGGTCGTCGCGACAGCCGTCTCCTGACCTTCGGCGGCGGCACCGTCGGCGATCTCGGCGGCTTCGTCGCCGGCTGCTTCCTGCGCGGCATCGCCTACGCCCAGGTGCCGACGACGCTCCTGGCCCAGGTCGACGCGGCGATCGGCGGCAAGACCGGCGTCGATCTCGCCGGCGGCAAGAACACCGTCGGCCTCTTCCATCAGCCGGTCCAGGTCGTGGCCGACACCCACGTCCTGACCACGCTCGACCGCGATCTCCTGCGCGCCGGCCTGGTCGAGGCGATCAAGATGGCGTATCTGCTCGATCTCGACCTGCTCGCGCGCATCGAGCGCGATCTCGACTTGCTGCTCGCGGGCGACGTCGCCGCGCTGGCGCCGGTGGTGCAGGGCGCGGCGAAGGCCAAGGTCGACGTCGTGCTGCAGGACGAACGCGAGGGCAACCTGCGCCGCGTCCTGAACTTCGGCCATACGCTGGGCCACGCGATCGAGGCCGATCTCGGCTACGCCGATCTCTCACACGGCGACGCGGTCGCCTGGGGCCTGCGCTTCGCGCTGCGCCTGTCGCGCCGCCGCGCGCTGCCGCGCGCCGACGCCGATCGCCTGTTCGACCTGATCGACCGCCTCGGCGTCCCGAATCTGCCGCCGTCGGTGCGCGCGCCGACCGCGGTCGATCGCCTGCTCGACCTGATGCAGAACGACAAGAAGGCGACGCTCCGCGGGCTCGTGTGGGTCCTGGCGAAGATGGCTGGGACGCACGAGATGGCGGACGACGTCGCGCCGGATGCAGTGCGCGCCGAGCTGGCGGCGTTCCTCGCCGAGCCGACCGCGCGCGCGTAGGCAAGCCGCTCGCGCTGCCGCGCGCGGACTACGCGGCAACATTGTTTAAAAAATCTGTTTTTGAACTTTGGGATTTGGCCTCCCGGACGCGTTCTATTCAGTCGATCATCTCGGCACGCCGCGCCTGATCGGCGATCGCTACCACGGCCTGCGCACCCAGCACTTCTTCGGCTTCGGCGAGCCGACCGATCTCGCCGCGTCGAGTGGCGATCCCGAGCGCAAGCGCTTCACGGGACACGAGCGCGATCTTGGTACGCTCGCAGGCGGCGGCGTC
>JBCCOR010000730.1:0-2650 GCA_039025295.1 Acidobacteriota bacterium | reverse complement strand
CGTGCAGATGCCACGCCAGCGGCTCGAGCACCGCCTGCGCCGCCTCGGCGTCGAAGCCGAGTCCGAGATCTTTGCGCCACAGCTGCAGCAGCGTCCGCACGCACGCTTCGTAGAGCGCCGCGCGACGCTCGGGCAGCTGGCCTTGGTCCCACTGCAGCAGGCACAGGATCTGCAGCATCATCGGGTTGCACGCCAGCAGTCGCAGGCTCTGCCCGCGCGCGTCGGCCTCGTTGAAGATGCGCTTGTGCAGCGCCACGCTCAGGCGATCGGCGTCGGTTCGCGTCGCCGGCCGATCGTCGGGCCCCTTGCCGCGCGCGCCGACCACCACCCGGTACCAGCGCTGAATGAAGCGACCGGCCTCCGCCGACGTCAGATCGCGCACGTGCAGCTCGGCGTAGCTGCCGCGCAGCCGCGCCTCGGCCTGATAGCCCGCGTAGCGGCTGGTGAGGACGAACGTCCAGCGTCCGCGCTGCTGCTTGGCCGCCGTCTCGATCCACCGTGCCGTTCGCGCGCGTTCGCCGGCATCGCCGATCTCGTCGAAGCCGTCGAGCAGCAGCAGCACGCGCGCATCGCCGAGCAGATGATCCGCCAGCGTCTCCGCGCGCGCCTCGGTGAAATACGGATCCTCGCGAATCGTCGCGCACAGCGCGGCGCGCAGTCCCGCGTCGGGCTGCGCGAGGCGCCGCAGCAGCACGAGCACCGGCACCGTGTCGTCCGGCAGCTGCAGTCGCGACGGATCGGTGAGCAAGAAGTGCTTGAGCAGCGTCGTCTTGCCGCTGCCCGGCTCGCCCAGCACGACGAGGCCGCGCCGCTCGAGCCGGTGCGCCAGCGCGAACGCCTCGTCGAGCGGTACATCGCGTTCGTCGCCGAGCACCTGGCGCACCTCGCGCGCGCCGCCGAACGCCTCGTGATCGCGCAATGCGTCGTGCAGCGACGCGCGCTGTGACACGTAGATTTTGTCCAGCGCCACGTCGAGCTTCAGCCGCACGGGAAAGCCGACCAGCTGGATCTCGGCGTTCTCGTTGCGCTGGGTGCGGCGGAACCGCCTGAGCAGGCGCGCGCCTTCCGAAGGGGCAGCCGACTCGGATGGGCGTGCGTCGGACGTCGCTGCAGGCGGAGGCGGAGGGTCGTTCGACGAGGACGCGTCGTCCGCGCCCAGCCAATCCGCGTCGAACGTCCAGATGCCCCGCTTCGTCCTATTCGCAATCGACCGCTCCACCCAGCCGCCGCCGTCCGCGTCGTACGCCCACAGGTGCACGTGCACCTTCGCGTCGGCCCGATCGAGCTCGATCAGGCTGTAGCCGTTCTCCCGCCGCGAGCCGTCGAACGACGCACCCGCGGCGAGCGTCGCGTGGCCGTCGGCGTCGGCATCCACCCAGGTCTTGTGCTCGTGACCGTGAAGCGTCAGATGAAAGTCGCGCCGCAGCGCGATCGTGAAGTCGCGGCCCTCGTGTTCATGCAGCCACGACGTCGGATGATGCAGCAGCGCGATCCGCACGTCCGCGTCGCGCACGTCGGCGTGCAGGGTCTCGTGCTGCCAGTGCGCGCCCGTCCACAGCCGTCCCTTTTCGTCTGTTGCACCGCAGCTCCACGCCGTGTTGAAGCCCGCGAGCCCGATCGAGCAGTTGCGAATCGTCCGCTCGGCCGTCCAGATCACGCGGTCGGGATCGGTCTGTAGATGCGCGAGTTTGTGCTCGTCGAGAAACGCACGGTAGATGTCGAGCCGCGCTGCGAGTCCGCGCCAGTCGTCGCCGCCTTCGGCGAGGATTTCCTCGACCTCATCGCGATCCGTGTGCTTCGCCCAGCGCGCGTCTGTGCGTCCAATGCGCCCGCGATCGACGTCGTGATTCCCCGGCACCAGAAAGAGCGCATCGGGCTCGAGCTCGCAGGCATCAAGCACCTCTTCGAGAAACCGCCAGCCCTGCGCGAACTCCTCGGGCCGTCCCGCCCACGCCAGATCGCCCGTGAACAGCACGAGATCCGGCCGCCGTCCTTGGGCGACCTGGGTCGTGAGATTGTCGACCAGCGTCCGCGCCGGTCGCTCCGCGTCCCACGCCGTCGACGCCCGCGCGTGCAGATCCGACACGTGCAGCAGCCTGATCGTCCTTCCATCCGCCTGCGAAACCATGAATCACCTCCAATCGATTCGAGCGTCGCAAGGGTATCGCAGGGTCTGATATGCCAGGCTTCTCCTCCCGGAAGATCAATACTCTTCTTTCTCTTGATCAGCCGGTTCATCAAGCTCCACTTCATAGATGGCCTCCAGCAAGTCAATGAAAACTTCTTCTGCGAAGTCTGTCGTTTCTTTGATATCTCCGGCTGGATTGATGGCGAACAATCCTTTTGTCAGGAAAGGCTTCTTTGACGACATCTTTTGACTTACTAGAAGCACCTGCTCCTTGAACCCTGACCGCGTGCGGATGTGTCTTGGCTTTGCGAACAGCCTGTGCTCGCGTTACGCGCCGATAGATCCCTTTAACCGTATTGACGAAGTACTTAATTCCAGCCTGGCCATCCGGATCCACCAGCGTGACCGGATTGTTGAACGCATAGCTGTACCGATTCCACGTCTGCGGAATCTTGGTCCGGGCGCTCGACCGCAAGGGATCGACGCTCAGAAATCTTGCCGTCCACGGACTGCAAAAGCGCG
>JBCCOR010000729.1:0-2653 GCA_039025295.1 Acidobacteriota bacterium | reverse complement strand
GGCGCGCGCCGCCCGCGCCGCCGCGACCGCGCCGCGACGGACGCGCGGTCTTCTTGTAGCGCTCGTCCTCATAGGCCAGGCAGCAGAGCAGCCGGCCGCACTGCCCCGAGATCTTCGACGGGTTGAGGCTCAGGTTCTGGCGCTTGGCCATCTGGATCGAGATCGGCTTGAAGTCGCTCAGCCAGCTCGAGCAGCAGAGCGTGCGACCACAGACGCCGACGCCGCCGAGTAGCGCGGCCTCGTCGCGCGCGCCGACCTGCATCATGCGCACGCGGGTGGAGAAGCGGCGCGCGAGATCGCGCACCAGCTGGCGGAAGTCGACGCGCTTGGGCGCGGTGAAGTAGAAGGTCGCGTTGCGGCCGTCGAGGCTGAAGTCGACCTTCGACACCTTCATCACCAGGCCGAGCTCCTTGGCGCGTTCGCGGCAGAAGGTCTTGGCCAGGAATTCGTTGCGCACCTTGGTTTCCTGGGCGCGCGTGTCGTCTTCGTCGGCGCGGCGCAGGATGGTCAGCGCGCTCGACTTCTGACAGGGCTTGAAGACCGGCATCGGCGAGCGCTCGATCGTGCCGTAGCGCGGCCCTTTTTCGAGATCGACGATGACGGCGGTGTCGCGTTCGTAGCGCACGCCGTCGGTGCGGCAGAGGGTGAGGTTGGTTTCCTCAGCGAAGCGAACGCCGACGTAGGTGTCGTCCACCGCCGTCGACATGCCTTTGAACGAGCAGCCGGAACATCCAGCCATCGGGCGACATCTCCTTGAGAGTATGAATCGTGTCAGCAGTTTAGAAGATCTCGCGCGCGATCGCCAATCGCGCCGTCCGACTCAGCCGCTGCCCTGGAGCAGGCGCCGGCCGATATCGCCGCGCAGCTGACGGCCCTCCCACTGGATCTCGGCCGCGGCGGCGTAGGCCGACCGCAGGGCGTCGAGCAGCGTCGGGCCGGTGGCGCAGACGTTGAGCACGCGGCCGCCGGCGTTGACCAGCGCGCCATCCTTGTCGGCGGTGCCAGCGTGGAAAACCTCGACGCCGGCGTGCTGGCGCGCGGCCTCGATGCCGTGGATCGGCAGGCCGCGGCGCACGGTCTTGTCGGGATAGCCGGCGCTGGCCAGCACCAGGCAGGCGGCGGCTTCCTTGCGGAAACGCGGCTGACCCTCGAAGCGGCCGGCCGCGCCGCTCTTGAGCAGCGGCAGCAGATCGCCGTCCATGCGCGTCAGGAGCGCCTGCGCCTCGGGATCGCCGAAGCGGACGTTGTACTCCAGCACCTGCGGCCCGTCGTCGGTCAGCATCAGGCCGGCATAGAGCACGCCGACGAACGGTCGTCCCTCCTCGGCCAGGCCGCGCACGGTCGGCTGGAGGATGGTTTCGAGCACGATCTTGCCCGCGCCCGACGGCAGCACGCCGCCCGGGCTGTGGGCGCCCATGCCGCCCGTGTTCGGACCGCGGTCGCCGTCGAGCAGGCGCTTGTAGTCCTTGCTGGTGGCCAGCGGCAGCAGGCGATGGCCGTCGCAGAGGGCGATGAACGAGACCTCTTCGCCGGGCAGGAAGCGTTCGACCACCAGGCGCGCGCCGGCGGTGCCGAAGCGGCGCTCGCCGTAGAAGACGTCGAGATGGGCCTCGAGCTCGGCTTCGTCGTCGCTGATCAAGACGCCCTTGCCGGCCGCCAGGCCGTCGGCCTTGAGCACCACCGGCCAGCCGTAGGTCGCGGCCAGCGCGTGCGCGGCGGTGTGGGCGTCCTCGCGGCTGTCGGCGATGCGAAAGTCGGCGGTTGGGATGTTGTGATGTTCCATGAAGCGCTTGGCGAAGACCTTGCTGCCCTCGAGCTCCGCCGCCTGCTGGCGCGGACCGAAGATCGCCAGGCCGCGCTGGGCGAACTCGTCGGCGATGCCGAGGGTGAGCGGCAGCTCGGGCCCGACGACGGTCAGGTCGATGTGCAGATCGGCGGCGAAATCGGCCAGCTTGTGGATTTCGTCCGGTGCGATCGGCACGCAGTCGGCGACCTCGGCGATGCCGGGATTGCCCGGCGCGCAGTAGAGATCGTCGAGCAGGGGACTCTGACGCAGCTTCCAGCACAGCGCGTGTTCGCGCCCGCCGCTGCCGATGACGAGAACCTTCATCGGTTCCTCCGGGAGATGGCTTCCAAGGCCGTGATGGCCAGGGTGTCGAGAATGTCGTCCGCGGAGCAGCCGCGGGAGAGATCGTGAATCGGGCGCGCCGCGCCGCGCAGCAGCGGACCGATCGCGCGCGCGCCGGGCACCAGCCGCTCGGTCAGCTTGTAGGCGATGTTGCCGGCGTTGAGGTCGGGGAAGATCAGCACGTTGGCGCGGCCCTCGAGGGGCGTGTCGGGCGCCTTGCGCGCGGCGATCGCCGGCACGAGCGCGGCGTCGGCCTGAAGCTCGCCGTCGTAGACGAAGTCGATCGTGCCTTCGCGCGCACGGTTGCCGAGCTGCGCGTGCGCCGCGCGCACGACGTCAAGGCGCGGATGCTCGGCGCTGCCGCGGGTGGCGAAGGCGAGCAGCGCGACGCGCGGCGGCTCCTCGGCCAGCAGCGCGTGGCTGTGCGCTGCCTGCACGGCGATGTCGGCGAGCTGCTCGCCGTTCGGCGCGGGCACGACGCCGCAGTCGGCGTAGGTCAGGACGCGCTCGGGGACGCCGAGCGCG
>JBCCOR010000728.1:0-2658 GCA_039025295.1 Acidobacteriota bacterium | reverse complement strand
GTCGCCGACGGCGGCGATGCCGGCGACCGGCTCTACACCATGGCCTCGGCCGCGCCGCCGGCCGCGGCCGACGACGACGCGGACGCGCCGACCGGCACCGAGGACGTCCTCTGCCTCGACGCCCGCGACGGGCGTACGCTGTGGCGCACCGCGCTCGGGCCGCGCTTCGAGGACAGCTTCGGCAACGGGCCGCGCATGACGCCGAGCGTCGACGGCGGCACGCTCTACGCGATCACGTCGTCGATGCATCTCGGCGCGCTCGACGCGGCGACCGGCGCGATCCGCTGGCAGCGCGACCTGACCGCCGACTTCGGCGCCCCGGTGCCGCGCTTCGGCTACGCATCGTCGCCGCTGGTGGTCGGCGATCTGCTGATCGTCGACGTCGGCGCGGTCCCGCCCGAAGACGACGCGGCCGATAACGACGCGTCCGGCGACGACGCGCAGCCCAGCGGCGGCGTGATCGCCTTCGACAAGACCGACGGACGCGTGCGCTGGACGGCGCTCGCCGGCCCGGCCGGCCACGTGTCGCCGGTGTATTTCGCCCAGCTCGCCGGGCGCGATCAGATCGTGACCTTCCGCGGACTTGCCGGCGCCGCCGAGGGACGCGGCATGGTCGGCCTCGATCCGGCCACCGGCGACGTTCTGTGGGCGCATCCGGTCGAGAACCTCGACACCATCGTCCCGCCGCTGCGGATCGGCGACGATCAGCTGTTCTCGAGCTCGGGCACGATCGGCAACGGCGGCTACCTGATCCGCCTCGTGCCGCGCGCGAGCGACGTGCCGGCCGACGCCGACAGCGACGCATCTGTCGGCCATGCCTACACGGTCGAAACCCTGTGGACCCAGCGCCGCATGCGCACGCACTTCAACCCGGCGGTGGTGCGCGGCGCGCATCTCTACGGCTTCGACAACGGCACCCTGCGCGCCCTCGATCTGGCAACCGGCGAGCTGCGCTGGGCGCAGCGCGGCTTCGGCAAAGGCTCGCTGATCGCCTCCGGCGACCGCCTGGTCGTGCTCGGCGACACCGGCCAGCTCGCCCTGGTCGCCGTCGATCCCGACGGCTACGCCGAGCGCGGACGCGTGCAGGCGATGACCGGCCGCAGCTGGACCGCGCCGACCCTCGCCCGCGGTCGTCTCTACGTGCGCGATCACGACGAGATCGTCGCGTATCGGGTGACGGGCACGGCCGACGCCGCCGCCGCCCGAACGGCTGCGCGCATCGATGCGCCGACCGCGAGCGCTGCCGACAGCGGCGACCGCGACGCGCTGCCAACGCTCGAAACGGTGCTGGCCGGCTACGCCAAAGCGCGCGGCGGCCGCGACGCCTGGCGCGCAGCCCATACCTTGGCGATCGAGGGCACCCAGGCGACCTTCAGCCAGATCCAGCCGATGACCCTCGTGCGCCGCCGCGGCGCGGCGCACGACCATTTCGTCATGACCTACGACACCCTGGGCGGTCCGCTGAAGATGGCGCAGGACGAACACGGTCCGTGGTGGATCTTCACCCTCTTCCAGATCGCCGAGCCGGCGCGCATCAACGCCGGTCCCTACCGCGCGCTGGTCCAGCGCCGGGCGCATTTCGAACCGCTGCTGCTCGATCCCGCGGCGCGCGATCTGCGCGTCACCCTGCTCGGCCGCGACGCCATCGACGGCCGCGAGACGCTCGCGCTGGAGGTGGTCTGGCCGGCCGCCGATCCCGCGACCGGCATGAGCGAGCCGCCGCGCGAGGTCTGGCATCTCGATCCCGCGACCTACCGCGAGATCGCGATCGACGGCCGCGTCTCCGACTTCACCCAAGGCCAGCAGCCGATGGACCTGCGCACCTACTTCAGCGACTTCCGCACGATCGACGGCGGCCTGGTCGTACCCTTCAACGTCGTGCGCGAATTCGGCGCGCGCTTCGAGGAGATGGCGATCGCGCAGGTGCGGGTGAATCCCGACGACGTCAACGACGCGATCTTCGCCGGTCCTGCGCCGGCCGCGGACGCGCCGGACGACGGCGACAGCGAGGAAAGCGCCGACGGATAGCACAACGCGGACGCTCGGTCCGACAAGGTTCCTCGAGTTGCACTACGCGAAGTTCGGTCCGAACCTACCCTGACGTGCTGGCGCAGCATGCTGGTATTCGCTGCACTACCTCTTCGGCGCCCGCATGGCCCACCATGCGCCACGCGTCAGCGCCACCGATGTGCGCGTTAGCGCAAAGAGCGGGCCAGTCCCAGGTGGTTCTGCTGCGCCTATTGAAGCTGGATCGGGGTCATGTACACGAAGGCTTCGTCGAACGCCTTCACAGAACGCTGCTCGACGAGCATCTCCGTGTCGAAGATCGAACGACTTGGTATGAGATCGGCAGCGAAATGCAGACTTCCTCGATGCCCACTTCGTCTCATAAAACACCAACCGCCCACACCAGGCCAGAAACATGAACGGGCGTACGTTTGCATTAGCCTTCGTTGCCGGCCTTCCAGGGCCTAAAAACGAGACCTCAGACCACGCCGTTTGGAATCAACCTACCAGGGGTCAACTGTCAGGCGAATACCATCACTGTACAGCCTGGCCAATCAGCAGATCACGTTTCTGCTAAAACCAAACACCCATCAAGGCTTAGGGCAAGAATCGAGAGGATCCGACTCCAACCAGCTGTTCATAGTCTGGTAC
>JBCCOR010000727.1:0-2663 GCA_039025295.1 Acidobacteriota bacterium | reverse complement strand
CGACGCCGATCTGCTGCGCGCTCAGGCGCTGATCACCCAGGCCCAGGGTGCGCGCGTCCAGGGCGATCTCAACGGCGCCGAGGCGCTCGCCGGCGAGGCGCTGACGATCTACGGCGCGCTCGATCACCAGGCGGGCGCCGCGGGCGCCGAGACGGTGATCGCCAACGTCCGCTTCGACCAGCGCGATCTCGCGGGCGCCGAAGCGGGCTACCGGGCCGCGCAGCAGCGCTACGCCGAGATCGGCAACCAAGGCGGCATCGCCTCCGCGCTGAACAACCGCGCCGTCGTGCTGCGCCAGCGCGGCGATCTCGAGCAGGCATTCGCGCTTTACGAGGAAGCGGCGTCGATCTACGCCGCGATCCGCAACCTCACCGGCCGGGCCAACACCCTCAACAACCTCGCCGCCCTGCAGGTCATCCGCGGCGCGCTGACGGCCGCCCAAGCGCGCTTCGAAGAAGCGCTGGCGCTGTGGCAGCAGATCGAGAGCCGGCGCGGGGTCGCCTACAGCCTCGACAATCTCGGCACCGTGCAGCGACGCCTCGGCCAGCTCGCCGACAGCCGCGCCGCGCACGAGCGCGCGCTGGCGCTGCGGCGCGAGATCGGCCATCGCCCCGGCGAGCTGGCGTCGCTGTCGAACCTGGCGGCGGTGCTGATGGAACAGGGCGATCTGGCCGGCGCCAGCGTCCGGCTCGAGCGCGCGCTGGCGCTGGCGCGCGATCTCGACCGACCGCGCGACGAAGCCGACGTGCAGCATCGCCGCGGCGAGCTGCGCCGTCTCCAGGGCCGCGTCGACGAGGCGCAAAGCCACAACCGCGACGCCCTCGATCGGCGCCAGCAGCGCGACGACCATCGCGCGATCGTCACGAGTCGGCTGGCGCTCGCGCAGCTGCATCTCGACGCCGACCGCCGGCGCGAGGCCGAAGCGGCGCTCGAGGGCGTCGTCCGCGATGCGCGCAGCGGACGCTACGATACCCTCGCGGCGCGCGCGCACGTGCTGCTGGCGGAGGCGTCACTGCGGCGGGGCGACGCGCCGGGGGCCACGCTGGCGCTCGACGCCGCCCGCCTGCTGCGCGACGGCGGCGTCGAGGATCACGACGTGCGCCTGCGCATCGACCTGGTGACGTCGCAGATCGCCGCGCGGCGCAGCGCCGACGCGGCGGCGGCGCGCGCGGCGCTCGAGCAGCTCGCCGAGCGCGCCCGCAGCGACGGCTATCCCCTGATCTGGCTGGACGCGCACATCGCCCGCGTCGACACCCTCTCGGGCGTGGTCGGCCGCGAGTGGCGCACGCGCCTGGCCAACGAGGCCGCGCAGCTCGGCTACGAAGGCCGCGCCCAGCGTCTGCGCGACGCCGCGCGCTGAAGCCGTCGATCCGCTAGCGCGGCGCCTCGCCCTCGGTGATACCTTCCCAGGCCCCAGCGTCGGCGTCGTCGTGCGCGGCGTCGGCAGGACGCTCGTCGAAGAGGAAATACTTCATCTGGGCTTCGAGAAAGTCGCGCGCCTCGGGATCCATCAGCGACAGCCCGTAGTGGTTGATGATGTTGACTTCCTGGGCGGTCCAAGCCGCCCACGCCTGATGCGAGATCTGTTCGAAGATGCGCTGGCCGAAGGTGCCGGGGAACGGCGGCTTCTCGAGGCCGGGCAGCTCCTGCGCCAGCTTCGCGCAGTGGACGGTGCGGGTCATATCGGTTGCGACCTCCGGTCGGCGACGCCGGCTCAGGAGGCCAGCGCCAGCTGCTCGTAGGCCACCTCGGGCGAGCGGAACCGCAGCCCCATGTTGCGGATCTCCGGTCGCACGAAGCGGTAGAGCTGTTCGTAGAAGAGCGGCACGACGAAACCTTCGTCGTGGGCGAGGCGTTCGATCTCACGGTAGAGCGCATGCCGCTGATCGGCATCGCTCTCCTGACGGGCGGTCTCGACCAGTCGGCGCAGCTCGGCGTGGTCGAAGAGCGGCAGCAGCGGATTGAGATCGCGGTGGAAGATGCTCGCGAAGATGTCGGCGTCGGGATAGTCGGCCAGCCAGCGCAGGGCGAAGAGATCGGCGGTGCCACGCTGCGCGGCGTCGAGCAGGCCCTCGACGGTGTCCGCCACCACCTCGAGCTCGACGCCGATGTGCTCGAAGCGCACCTGCAGCGCGTGCCACAGTGCAGCGAACGCTTCGCGATAGATCGGGTGCAGGGCGACCTTGATGCGCTGCTTGTGCAGCAGGTCGAGATCGGCGGTGAACGGCGGCAGCGGCTGTTCGACGTAGCCGGGCAAACCCGGCGGGATCAGGCCATGCGCCGGCACGCCGAGGCTGCCGATGGCGAGATCGAGCCCTTCCATGGCGCGCACGCTCGCGAGCAGGGCACGTCGACGGTCGCGATCGGCGAACAGCCCCTGGCGGGTGTTGGGCAGCATCATGTAGGTCGTGAAGCCGGGAATCTCGTGATAGCTCGCGCCGAGCTCGGTGTCGCGCCGCAGGGCCTGAACCTCCTCGGGCGTCAGCTGGCCGAGCAGCGCCAGCTTGCCGGCCTGGAACGCGGTCAGCGCGCGCGACGGCTTGACGCCGAACTCGAAGATCAGACGCTCGCAGCTGGGCAGACCCGGCAGCCGGTACTGCGGATGGGCCTCGATCTCCCAGATGCACAGCTTCGAAGCCGGGTACTGATTGGGAAAATTGGGG
>JBCCOR010000726.1:0-2666 GCA_039025295.1 Acidobacteriota bacterium | reverse complement strand
TCTCGACCGGCGGCGCGATCGGCGGCCACGACGAAACCACCTACGCGCGCTTCCAGAAGCACGTCGCCCGCTCGCCGCTGGCCGATCGCTTCCATCTCGAGGGCTGGGTCGACGCCGCGCTGGTGCCGGCCTACCAAGCCGAGGCCGATCTCGGCGTGCTGACCGAGCACGCGATGTACGAAGGCCAGCTCGGCAGCAAGAACCGCATCATCCAGTGGCTCGGCTCCGGCCTGCCGGTCGCCTACAACCAGATCGGCGATCTCGGCGATCTGCTGCGGCGGCGCAATCTCGGCCTGATCTTCCCGCAGGGCGACGCCGCCAACCTGGCGCGCCGCATCGCCTGGGCCGCGACCCATCCGCGCGAGCTCGCCGATATGGCCGCGCGCGCGCGGCGCTACGCCGACGAGCATCTCGGCTTCGAGGCGACCGCCGCGCCGCTGCTCGCCTGGGCCGCATCGCCGACGCGCGCACCCGACGCAGCGATCCGCCACGCGATCCGTTCGCCCTACGACCACGCGCCGCCGGCCACGGCATCGGACAACGAATCGCCCGTGATCGCCGCCGACGCCCCGCCGGCCGACGCCGGCGCGCCCGATCCGGCGATGCCTGTCGACGGGCTGGCCGGCGATCCGCGCAGCCCGCTGCACCGCGGCGCCAGCGCGGCCCTCCAGCGCCTGCCCCATCCAGCCGCCGACGCCGTCCGCCGGGTCGCGCGCCCGGTGCGCGCCGCGCTCCGCCGCCTGCGCGGCTGACGATTCGGCTCCGTCGTACCGCGATGGACTGGCGCCGCCATCTGCTGTGGATCGACTGCTCGGCCGGTGCCGCGGCGGGCGTCACCATGCTCGCACTGTCGGATTGGCTGAGCCGCTGGTACCAGCTCCCAAAGGGCTTCATGCTGATGCTCGGCGCGGTCAATCTGCTCTACGCCGCCTTCTCCTTCTCGCTCGCGCGCCGGGCCCGACGACCGCCGCCCCTGCTCCGCGTGCTGATCATTGGCAACGGGCTCTGGGGCGTGCTCTGCCTGGCGTGGGCGGCAATGTTCGCCCGCACCGCCAGCGTCTTCGGCCTCGCCCACCTGACCGGCGAAGGTCTGCTCGTCGGCGGCCTGGCCGTGATCGAGTGGCGCTGGCGCCATCTGCTCGAAAACGCCTGATGCGATTCTTCGCCAACCGCTGCCATCGATGATCACACCGCCTGCCCTCGAACGTCTCCGCCGCCGCCTCGCGACCGATCTTCGCCATCGTCTCGATCGGCATCCGTCGCTGCACCGCGCCGCGCGCCGCGCGCACTACGAAATCGCGCTGCGGCGCGGCCGTCCGGCGGGCGACGCCAGCTATGTCTTCGATCCCGCACCGCCGTCGCCGGCGCAGCTGACGGTGTGGAGCACCGCGGCCACACCTGACGCGCTGGTCGACTGGTGCGCCCGTCAGACCCTCGCGGCGCTGATCGCGGTCGGCGTCGACGCCGACGGCAGCGAGCGCTGGCGCGTCGGCGCGACCCATCTCGATCCGGCGGCGTCGGACTGGCAGCTGATCGTCGACGACAGCGCAACGCTGCCGACCGATCCGGTCTTCGCCGAGGCCGCGCTGCTGACCGCCCGCGCCGAGGACATCGACGCCGTCACGCTGCTGCCCGACGACGCGCCGGCCGACCGCGGCGGCGCGATCAATGACGCCGACGTCTTCGTCGACGATCCGTTTCTGCGCCATCACACCCTCGTCCACCGGCGCGCCTACGTCCACCGTCCCAACGCCGCCGGCGATCGCTCGCCGGTCCAGCCGCGCGGCCTGCAGCGCCTGCGCAAGCAGCTGCCGCTCGACGAGGGCCTGAACCCGCGCAGCGCGCGCAGCCATCACCGCCGGCGGCGCGGCCCCTACCGCGCCGCCGCGCCGCTGCCCGCGCGGCTCGAGGTCGGCGTGCGCGACGCGTCGGGCGCCGCGGCGCCCGACGCTGCGACGGGCGAGACGCCCGGCGACGACGGGCGCGTGCCGATGCTGGTCACCGTGCCGTTCCTGGCCCGAGGTGGCGCCGAGCACACGCTCTTCGAGACCCTGCGCGCGCTCGTCGACCGCTTCGCCATCACCCTGGTCTCGCTGGCGCCACACCGCGCGGCGCTCGGCGATCGTCGGCCCGATTTCCAGGCGATCTGGCC
This sequence comes from Acidobacteriota bacterium, assembly GCA_039025295.1. Taxonomy (GTDB): domain Bacteria; phylum Acidobacteriota; class Thermoanaerobaculia; order Multivoradales; family J023; genus JBCCOR01. The sequence goes on along the minus strand of JBCCOR010000726.1, from coordinate 514 downwards.
GCGCCTGATCAGCCTCGGCGACCACGTCCATCCGGCGGCGATGCCCGGCCAGCTGCTCCATCTGATCGACGTCACCGGCGCCGAGGTGCTCTACAACGCCAACGGCACCACGCTCTTCTACGACTTCGCGCCGCGCCTGAAGGCCGCGCGGCCGCAGCTGCGGATTCTCGACCATCTCTACGACCATCAGGTCGGCTACATCGACCGCTATCTCGACGGCGACCTGCGCGACGTGGTCGACGCCGTCGTCGCCGAGAACCACCGCATCGCGCGGGTCCTCGCCGAAGAACGCGGCTGGCCGACCGCGCGCCTGCCGGTGATCTGGCCGTGCGGCCGCACCCGCGACGCCTTCGCGCCGGCCGACGCGCGCCCCGCCCTGCGCCGGCGGCTGCGCGCCGAGCTCGGCTACGACGACGACGATCTGGTCGTCGTCACCGCCGCGCGCATGCATCCGCAGAAACGGCCGGAGGATTTCGTCCATCTCGCCTCGCGCCTGCGCGCGCGCCATCCGCAG
>JBCCOR010000725.1:0-2670 GCA_039025295.1 Acidobacteriota bacterium | reverse complement strand
GGCGACGCGGGTCAGCACCGCCGCGGCCTGGGTCCACGGCCGGCGCGCGCGCAGCTCGCTCCACGCCTTGCCTTCGCCGAGCGCCGCCGCGGCGACGAGCAGATGGACGACCGCGCCGTCGGCGGCGAAGCGCACGACGTGCTCGCCGACCTGCTCGGCGCGCGCGCGGACCGCGTCGTCGTCGAGCGCCTCGGCCGCGCCGAGGTAGATCGAGAGCGATCGGCTGCGCACGGTCGGCAGCAGCGCGCGCGGACTCGGCGTCAGCAGCAGGAAATGGCGCGGCGTGCGGGTCGGCGGTTCCTCCATCAGCTTGAGCAGCGCATCGGCCGCCTCGGGGCTCAGGCTGTCGGCCTCGGCGACGACGAAGACCTGGCCGGGCGCTTCGAACGGTGCGCTGGTCGCCGGGCGCAGGAACGCCTTGGTGGCGTCGGCCGACGTCACCGTGCGCAGATCGCGCAGCAGCACGTGCAGATCGGGATGGAAGCGGCGCGCGTCCTCGCCCGGCCAGGCGATGCGGCGCAGGCTGTTGGCGTCGGCCGGATCGCTCGTCGCGGGATCGCCCGCCGCGGGATCATCCGTCGCGGTTTCGCCCGCCGCATACGCCGACGGCACCAGCAGCCGGCGGGCGAGATCGAGCGCCGCCGCGCGCCGCGCGTCGTCGTCGGCGCCGTAGAGGATCACGGCCGGATACAGGCGTCCGGCGGCGGCCAGCTGTCGCGCGTGATCGAGGTTCATGCGTCGTCGCCCGGGGGATTGGATGCGCCGCTGCGCGCCGCGTCGAACGCGCGCTGCAAAATGCCTTCGACCTGCGTCCAGGTGACCTCGCGCGGACCGCTGGCGTCGACCCGCACGATGCGCGTCGGCGCGGCCGCGGCGAGCGCGAGGAAGCCGTCGCGGACGCGGCGGTAGAATTCGAGATCCTCGGCGTCGATGCGGTCGATCGCGTCGCGCTGGCGGCGCCGACTCGACTGGCCGCGCGCGCGGGCGTCCTCGGCTGGCAGATCGAAGAGCAGCGTCAGATCGGGCTGGCGTCCGCCGGTGGCGAGGTCGTCGAGCCCTGCGATCGTGGTGGCGGCGACGCCGCGTCCGGCGCCCTGGTAGGCGTGGGTCGAGTCGGTGAAGCGATCGCAGAGCACCCAGCGACCGTCCGCCAGCGCCGGCTCGATGATCTCGAGCAGATGCTGGCGGCGGCTGGCGAAAACCAGCAGCGCCTCGACGCCGCCGTCGAGGCGGCCCCAGCGGCGGTCGAGGAAGAGCTCGCGCACGCGCTGGCCGAGGGCGGTGCCGCCCGGCTCGCGGGTGACCACGGCGTCGATGCCGCGCTCGGCGAGCCAGGCGGCGGCGCGCTTGAGATGGGTCGACTTGCCGCTGCCGTCGAGGCCTTCGAAGGTGATGAACATCGCTGCGCCGAGGCGGATCGTCGTCGCGTCAGGACGGGCGGCTGCTGACCGCGCGGTACAGCGCGGCGGCAGCGACGCCGCCGCTGATCGGCGCCACGAAGTACAGCCAGAGATGGGCCATCGGTGCGCCGGCAGCGATCGGTCCGAGGGTGCGCGCCGGGTTGAGGCTGGCGCCGGTGAGCGGGCCGCCCATCAGGATGCAGAAGACGAGGGTCATGCCGATGGCGAGGCCGGCCGTGCCGTGGTCGTCGCCGCGGACGGCGGTGAACAGGATGGTGTTGACCAGGCAGAAGGTCAGCAGGAACTCCACGACGAAGCCCTGAGCCGGGCTGACACCCTCGGCCAGCAGCGTGGCGCCGAGGCCGCTGTCGGCGCCGCCGAGCACGAAGCGCAGCGCGAGCGCGCCGGCGATGCCGCCCAGCAGCTGCACGACGACGTAGCCGACGGCGCGCGTCGCGTCGATCGCGCCGCTGACCCACAGACCGATGGTCACGGCCGGGTTGATGTGCGTGCCGGAGAGATGGCCGTAGGCATAGACCAGGCCGAGCACGACCAGGCCGTGGGCGAAGGCCACCACGAGCAGGTTGCCGTTGATGGCGCCCGCGCCGGCGCCGACGAAGATCAGGATGAAGGTGCCGATGAATTCAGCGACGAGCGCGTTGCGCATGGCGAAGCTCCTCTGAGAATCATGTGAAAGAGAAAGATGCGCTGATCCTATGGCACGTGTGTGGGCGACGGCTACGGTTGACGCGCGCGCCGCGCGTTCGGGATCGCTGGTCGGGCTCAGCCGTCGGCGGGCGCGAACGGCAGCGGCGCGATCGACGCGCGCCCGTGCGCGGCCAGGCCGTCGGCCGCGGTGACGGTCAGCGGCCCGTCGGCGTCCCAGGCGCGCTGGTGGACCACGGCCAGGGCGATGCGCCCGTGGTCGGGATGCACGACCACCGTGCCGACCGTGCCCACCGAGCGCGTGTCGTGCTGCAGCGCGTCGCCGGGCACGGCGCGCGCGTGCGGATCGAGCCGCAGGCCGCGCAGGCCGCGCTGCACGCCGCCGCGGAAATGGATGCGCGCGACCACCTCCTGGCCGAGGTAGCAGCCCTTGTCGTAATCGACCGCCTCGGCCTCGAGGCCGGTTTCCTGGGGAAAGTGCGAGGCGTCGTAGTCGCGGCCCCAGCGCGGGCGGCCGGCGACGACGCGCAGTGCCTCGTAGGCGTCGGCCGCGGCCCGCGGCAGCTGGGCGTCGAGCGCGGCGGCGAGTGCCTCGGCGCGGTCG
>JBCCOR010000724.1:0-2671 GCA_039025295.1 Acidobacteriota bacterium | reverse complement strand
GTAGTTGTCGGCCTGGGCCGGGTCGGTGAAGCGCTGACCCGAGATCTCGTTGACCGAGAAGTTGCCGATGTTGCGCAGGCCGTTGCCGGGATCAGTGTGGCCGTAGTAGATGCTGGTTTTGCTGCCGTCGGGGCGGCGATTGCCCTCGGCGGTGCCGATGGCGATCGAGAGCTGCGAGTCGGCGCTGGCCAGCTGCTGGGAGAGATCCCACACGCCGGCGGCGCGCTCGGCGGCCATGCTGAGCTGGGCCGTGGGCGCGCCGAAGAGCGTCGGACGGCTCTGCTCGAACGCATCACCCGACGCGGTCAGGCCGGTTGGAGAGATCGAAAGAGGCGTCGATCCTGCGCTGCGGCTGTCGACCAGCGGCTGAAACGACGTTGTGGGTTCCGTACGAAAGGCAAGAGGAGTCATCGCGCAAGGTCTCCTTACAGCGCAGATCCACGCCGGCCTTGGGCACGGGGCGACGATCTGCAAGCGCGTAGATTGGTTGCTGCAGTCAGGATCGAGATGAAGCTCGATCCTGGGGAAAGAATGTTGGGGATAGGTTGGCTGGGCGCGCAGATCGAAGCACTGCGTCGATGGACACTGCGAGATCGCTGCGCACCTTGCTGATGAAAATGGGTACTAGCAACAGCCGTGCCAAGCCCGCGAAACGCGCGCAAATCCGCAGATGACGCATTGCGGCAGTCATCATCGCGCGGCGCGATTGTCAGGATCGAGAATCCGCGCCGCGATCCGTCCCACGCGCGGTGAAACGCGCGATCAGCGCCGTCGTCGGCGCCGGCTGGACGAACGGCCCACCGCGGCGGAGAAACGCGTAGGATGGCGCCATGTTGACGGCTGCTGTTTCTCGATTCGCCCTGTTTCGATCCGGCGCCCGCGTCGCGCGCGCCGCTGCGGCGATCGCGTGCGCGCTTGCGATCGGGCTGCTTCCAGCCGTCGGCGCGGCGTCCGACGCGCCGATCGCAGAGTCGGATCCGATCGTGCTCGACGGCCTGCTCGACGACTGGCAAGGCGTGCCGGTCGCCCATCTCGATCCATCCCGCGACGGCCGCGACGACGCCGACAGCCACGACTTCGGCATCCTGCAGCTCGCGCACGACGACCATCATCTGCTGCTGCGGGTGACCCTGGCGCAGCCGGTGCTGCTCCAGCACGACAACGCGCTGCGCCTGATCGTCGACGCCGACGACGATCCCACGACCGGCACGCCGCTGCGCGGCCTCGGCGCAGAGCTGGTGTGGCAGTTCGGCCTACGACGCGGCCTGGTCCACTTCGGCGGCGAGACGCACGGCATCGAGCACGAGGCGATCGGCCTCGTCACCGCGCCGACCACCGACGACGTCACCTTCGAGATCGCCCTGGCACGCGATGCCGAGCCCGTGCCGGGGCGGCGGCTGTTCACCGGTCCGGCGGTGCGCGTCGCGCTGATCGACGGCACCGCCGGCGACGCCCTGCCCAACGCGGGCGGCGTCGGCCATCGCTTCGACGGACCGGCGCGGCCGTCGCCGGCGCCGATCGCGCTCGACCGCGCGCATCCCGACGCGCGCCGCCTGGTGAGCTACAACGTCAACGGCCGCCTGCAGCAGGCCGAACGCCGCGCGGCCTTCGGGCGCGTGCTGCGCGCGCTGCAGCCCGACGTGCTGATGATACAGGAGCTGCGCCGCTTCGACGCCGCCGAGGCGGTCGGCTATCTCCGCGGCCTGGGCGTGCTCGACCACGTGCGGCCGTCGGCGCGCGATCAGCGCGTCTGGCACTACGCCCGCAGCGGCGAGGAAGGCAATTTGGTCGTCAGCACGACCCCGATCCGCTGGTCGCTCGCGCTCGGCGGCAGCGCGGCTTTCCTGCTCGACGGCCGCGCCGCGGACGAGCCACCGCTCCTGCTCATCGTGCTCAGCGCGCCGTGCTGCGACCGAGACGCCGAGCGCCAGGTGGAGTACGACCGCATCGCCGCCTTCCTGCGCGACGTGCGCGGCGACGGCGCGCGCGACGACGACGGCGCGGTGCGGCGCGTCGACGCGGGCACGCCGGTGATGGTGATGGGCGACGCCAACCTGGTCGGCGATCGGCGCCAGCGCGCGACCCTGCTCGACGGCGCGATCGCCGACGCGGCGCGCTTCGGTCCGTCCGCGGGCCCCGACGCCGGCGCGTCGCTGATCGACGCCGTGCCGCGCCACACCCATCGTCCGCTGGCGAGCACCTGGCACGGCAGCGACTTCTCGCCCGGGCGCCTCGACTACATCGCCTACGGCGCCAGCCGCCTGGCGCTCGACGGCGCCTACGTGCTCGACACGGCGCATCTGCCCGACGACGTGCGCGACGCACACGCGCTCGAGCCGGGCGACACCGCCATCGCGTCGGACCATCTGCCGCTCGTCGCCGACGTCCGGCCGCGGCCGCCAACGCGTTGAGCGCGCAGCGCGCGATCGGCCTCGACGGCCGCTGCCTCGACGACCATCATCCGGGCATCGGCCGCTACGTCTACGGCCTGACGCAGGCGCTGGCGACGCACGCATCCGACGCGGTCGCGGTGCATCTGCGCCTGCCGGACGGCGTCGATCCCGCGCGCACCGCACATCCGCCGGGCGATCGTCTGCGCCGCTTTCCGCTCGCGCCGCTGCGCGCAGCGGGCGTCCAACTGCGCGCCGACGACGCGATCGATCTCGATCTC
>JBCCOR010000723.1:0-2671 GCA_039025295.1 Acidobacteriota bacterium | reverse complement strand
TCGGCAGCGCGGCGCCGGCCGGCAGCTGCTCGGCGAAGCGTTCGACGTGGCCGGCGAGGCGCGCCAGGCGCGGGAAGCCGTAGAGTCCGGCCGAGCCCTTGAGGCGATGGCTGAGCAGCACCAGGCTGCGACGCGCGGCCTCGCCGCTGCCGCGCTCGAGCCCTGACCAGGCGTCTTCCAGGCCGACCAGGCCCTCCCACGCCTCGATCAGGAAACCCGGCAGCAGCTCGCTGCGGCGCGCGCCCTTGCGCCGCGGCGCGGTGGCGCCCAGCGCGGTGGCGCCCAGCGCGGCGGCATCCGGCGCGGCGGCGCCCTTCGGCGCGGCAGGCTTCAGCGGGTTGGTCATCGGCGGCAGGCGACGCGCTACGGCGTGAGCCGGAAGCGCGCCAGGTTGTCGTGCAGATCCTCGGCCAGCGCCGCCAGCTCCTCGGCGATCCGCCGGCCTTCGGCGACGTCGCGCTCCGTGCGGCTGGCGACGTCGGCGATCGCCGTGATCGACCCGGCCACCTGCTCGACGCTGTGGGTCTGGCCGGCGGCGGCGTCAGAGATCTGCGCGGCGAGATCGGCCGAGCGCTCGGCGATCGTGCGGATCTCGCGCAGCTGCAGGCCGGCCTGCGAGGTGACCGCGAAGCCGGCCTCGACCTCGCGCGTGCCGTCTTCCATCGCGCGTACGGCGTCCTGCACCTCCGACTGCACGCCCTTGACCAGCGCCGCGATGCGCTGGGTCGCCTGCGCGGCGTCCTCGGCCAGCCGGCGGACCTCGTCGGCGACGATGCCGAAGCGCGCGCCCGCGTCGCCCGCGCCGGCGGCCTCGATCGCGGCGTTGAGCGCCAGCAGGTTGGTCTGCGAGGCGATCGCCGCGATCGTGTCGATCACCTCCGAGATCTCCATCGAGCGATCGCCCAGGCGCTTGATGCGCTGCGCCAGCTCCTGCACGCCGCCGCGGATGCGGGCCATGCCCTGGCGGGTGTCGTTGAGCGCCTGCTCGCCGCGATCGGCCGCACTGCGCGTTAGCTGGGCGGCGTCGGCGGCGTCGGTGGCGCGGCGCGAGACGTCGCGCATCGCCGCGCTCACCGCCGCTACCTGCGCGGCCACGGCGCGCGCGTCGCGGGTCTGGTCGCGCGCGCCGTCGACCGTCGTCTGCGCCTGATCGATCATCTCGCGCGCGCCGCGGCGGGCGGTCTCGGTGGTGCGACGCACGCCCTTGAGCGTGTCGCCGATCTCCTCGACCATGACGTTGATCGCGTCGATCACCGCACCGAGCACGTCGGCCGTGACCGTGCCGCGGCGGGTCAGGTCGCCGTCGGCGATCTCGGTCGCGACGTCGAGGAAGCCGGCGATGTTGCGCTGCAGCGCCTCGCGCTGGGCGCGCTCGGCGTCGCGCTCCTCGGCGGTGCGCACCTGGCTGCGCAGCTGCACGACGGCGTGGTTGATCGTGCGCGCCAGCAGGCCGACCTCGTCGTCGTCGCGCACCTCAGCGAGAGTCGAGAGATCGCCGCGGCCGACGCGCTCGGTGATGTCGATCAGATGGTGGATCGGCGCGGTCGCGCGCGTCGCGACCCGGCGCGCGACGATCATCACCAGCAGCAGTCCGACCACCAGCACCAGCGCCGGCAGACGCAGGGCGAGCAGCGTGCGCCACACGAGCGCGTCGCGGTCCATGCCGATGCGCACCGTGCCGAGCTCGCCCGCCAGCACCGGCATGGCGATGTCGAGCGCGCGCCGCGTCCCGCCGTCGAGCGGATCGGCGAACGCCAGCGCCCGCGCCGACGCGCCGTCGCCCAGCCGCGCAGCGTGCGCCGCCACCAGCGCCGGCGGCACCGCGGGCGCGAAGCTGTGGACCGCGACCGCGCCGTCGGCGGTCTGGACGAACGCGTAGGCGACGTCGGCCTCGGCCGCGATCGCGTCGATGCGCGCCTGCAGCGGTGCGTTGTCGGGGCCGTAGAGCAGGTTGGCGGCGGCCTCGGCGAGGCCGAAGGCGAGCGCCGCGCCGCGCGCCTGCTGCGCCCGCTGCAGCTGCTGATGCAGCACCAGGCCAGCGAGGACGAGCGCCAGCAGGCCGACGACCGCGGCGCCCAGCGTCGCCGTGCGCGTCAGCGCGCGCCGCAGGCCGCTGCGGCCGGTGACCGCGGCCTCGGTGCGCGCGGCGTCGGGCAGCGTGGGCGCATAGGTCGCCGTGTCGTGGTCCGCCGTCGCCGACGACGCCCGCGCGGCCGCCGCGTCGGACGCCAGCGCGACGCCGACCATCGCCGAGATCGTGTCCTCCATCGGATCGTCGTCGTCGGCATCGCCGCCCTCGTCGTCGGCATCCGGGTCGCCCGCCTCGGCGTCGGCCGCGGCGTCGTCGGCTGCGTGATCGGCGGCGTCCTCGGATGCGCCCGAGGCATCCGGCGCGGCGTCCTCGGTCGAAGCCTCGTCGGACGCGTCAGCGCGATCGGCGGCGTCAGCGGGCGCATCGGACGCCACCGCCGCGTCCGGCGCGGGCGCTGCATCGGCCACGGGCGCTGCATCCGGTGCCGGTGCCGCATCCGTCGTCGACGCCGCGTCGGTCGCGATCGGCACCGTCTCCTTCGCGATGGCCGCCTGCTCGGCGCGCGCCTCGATCGCGATCTCGGTGCGCGCCTGCAGAATCGTCTCGCGCAGCTGCCGCGCCGCGTCGCTCGACATCTCC
>JBCCOR010000722.1:0-2681 GCA_039025295.1 Acidobacteriota bacterium | reverse complement strand
GCGCGGGCGGGCGCGGGCGCTCGCCGCCTGGCGCGAGCGCGAAGCGCGCCGGCGCGATCGTCCGCGCAGCTTCGTGCTCAGCGACGGCGCGCTCGTCGAACTGGCGCGCCGCCGTCCACACAACGACCGCGCCCTGGCCGCCGTGCCGGGCGTGCGCCGCGCCGACGTCAGCCGCCACAGCGCGGCCTGGCGCGCGCTCTTCGACGAGGTCGACGCGCTGCCGGACGCGGCGCTGCCCGACCGTCGCCAGACGATCGATCTGCGGCCCTACAGCCGGATCGTCGACCAGCTGCGCCGCCGGGTCAAAGCGCGCGCCAAGGAACTCGATCTGCCCGCTCCGCTGCTGGCGCCGCGGCGCGTGGTCGAAGGACTCGTCCGCCACGCGCTCCGCGCGCAGGAAGCCGCTGACGACGACGCGGCCGACGCGCTGCCGTCGGCGCGGCGCGGCTGGCGGCGCGAGGCGATCGGCGACGCCCTGTACGCGGAGGCCGTCGCGCTGCTCGACGGGTTCGAGCCCGACGCCGGCGCGCGGACGCGCTGAGCCCGGTGCGCGGACGCGCTGAGCATCCCAACATTTCTTGACCGCCTGGCCCCCCTTTCGTACGATGAGCCTGCGGTTTTTTCTTCCTTTGCCCCGGCTCGCCGCCCTTCCCCGTCCGGCTTCGCCGGTCTGTCTGCTCAAGGCGGTACCCCTTCCTATGGCTATCTCGATCACGGTCTCGATGTCTCCAGCGTCCGCCCGGCGCCACGGGGGCGACGTGCGCACGGTGGGCTGAATTCATGGACGGCTTCTTCGGTGACGAACCGGGCTTCCAGCCCAACGTCCAAACCCAAACCAACCTGGCGGGCGCGCTCGCCGAGCGCCTGGCGCTGTTCGGCGTCCGCCACGCGTTCGGCGTCATCGGCGGCGCGATCGGCGTGCTCTACGACGCGCTCGAAGACAGCCGCATCACCCTGCACCACTTCCGGCACGAGAGCGGCGCGGCCTTCGCCGCCGCCGAGGCCTACTTCGCCACCGACCATCCGAGCGTGGTCTTCGTCACCACCGGACCAGGCACGCTCAACGCGCTGACCGGCATCGCCGCCGCGCGCTGGGACGGCGCCAAAGTCGTCCTGCTCTCGGGCACCACCGGCGCCGCGCAGCGCGGCCGCTGGGCGACCCAGGAGAGCAGCGCCTACACCCTGCCCCAGGACGCGCTCTACAGCCGCGGGCCGATCTTCGACTTCGGCGTCCGGGTCGAGCACGCCAGCGAGCTGACCGAGGTGCTGCGCCGCCTGCGCCACGGCCTGGCGCGCCCCAACGGCTTCATCGCCCACATCGGCCTGCCGATCAGCCTGCAGTCGGCGCGCGTCGAGCTGCCGCGCGCGCCCCGCCCCACCGGGCTGGTCTCGTCGGCGATCGCCGAAGATCGCGCCGCGGAGTGCGCGCAGCTCCTGACCGAGGACGGTCCGTTCGCGATTTGGGTCGGCTTCGGCGCGCGCAGCGCCTCGGCGCAGGTCCGCGAGCTCATGCGACGCACCGGCGCCCACGCCTTCTGCTCACCGCGCGGCAAGGGCATCATCAGCGAAACCCATCCGCGCTTCGTCGGCGTGAGCGGCCTCGGCGGCCACGAGTCGGTGCGCGACTTCATGCTGCACGAGCAGCCGGCGTGGGTGCTCGTGCTGGGCAGCCGCCTGGGCGAATCGACCTCGTTCTGGGACACCGCCCTGTGCCCGAGCAGCGGTTTCATCCACGTCGATCTCGATCCCAACGTCCCCGGCGTGGCCTATCCAACCGTCCACACGATGGCCGTGCAGAGCGAGATCGGGCATTTTCTCGATCGCCTGCTCGAGGCGCTGCCCACGGACGATCCGACGCGCGCGCTGCCGACGCCGTCGACGTTTCGCCACGAGGCCGAGCCGATCCCGCGCGCCGGCCAGCACCTCACGCCCGTGCGTCCGCAGGTGCTGATGGCCGCGCTGCAGCGCGGCGTGATCGACGCCACCGACGCGCTGATCATGAGCGAAAGCGGCAACGCCTTCGCCTGGTGCAACCATCATCTGCGCTTCCAGGAGCCAGGCCGCTACCGGGTGAGCACGCTCTTCGGCTCGATGGGCCACTGCGCGTCGGGCATCGTCGGCGCGGCGCTGGCGAGCGGCCGCAAGACGGTCGGCGTCGTCGGCGACGGCGCCATGCTGATGAACGCCGAGGTGTCGACCGCGGTGCAGTACGACGCGCCCGTGGTGTGGGTGATCCTCAACGACGCCGGCTTCGGCATGTCGGAGAGCGGCCAGCAGATGTTCGGTCTGTCGACCGCCCAGCTGCGCTACAACCAGGTCGACTTCGTGGCGATCGCGCGCGCCACCGGCGCCGACGGCGTGCGCGTCACCCACGAGGACCAGCTCGACGACGCACTCGCGCGGGCCATGGCGGCCAAGGGCCCGTTCGTCGTCGACGTGATCATCGATCCCAGCGAGGCCTCGCCGCTGATAAGCCGGTTCGAAAGCCTGCTGCGCCAGGGCAGCGCGTCGGATATCGCGGCCTGGGACGCCTGAGGTTCACCGCCGTGTCCCCATCCGCTGCCCCACCGCCGCTGCGCGATCCCGAGCTGATCGCGCTGCTCACGCGCGCCTTCGGCCGCCGCGACGACGACCGCGCGCTCGCTCTCCTGATCGACCTGCCCGACGTGCGCCGCGCCGAT
>JBCCOR010000721.1:0-2694 GCA_039025295.1 Acidobacteriota bacterium | reverse complement strand
GCGCGCGGCCGCGCGCGGCCTGGCGCTCGAGAAAGGTGCGCGCGGCGCCGTTGACCAGCCCGAACGGCGGACCGCGGAAGAGCGTCGCCATCATGCGCACGATGCGGTAGCGGTCGAGCGGGCGGGCGGCCTGCTGCTGGGCGAGCATCTGCCACGGCCGGGCGCGCGCCGCGGCGGCGGCCTCGGCGTCGAGCGGCAGCAGCCCGTGCGCGGCGACGGCGTCGAACAGCGTCTGCGCGAGTACGATCTGGCCGCGCAGCGATGGATGGACGTGATCGTCGAAGAGATCCCAGCCGGGCGCGCCGCCCTCGTTGGGCAGCGCGTCGGCGAACGCGGCGTCGACGTCGGCGAGGGGCACGCCGCGGTCGCGGGCGAGCGCGCGCAGGCCGTCGTTGAGGGCCGCCGGCGCGCGCCACGGGCTGAGATCGAGATCGCGCGCGCGCCGGAAGTGCACGTTCGCCGTGGCGCGGTCGTTCGCGATGCGCAGGGCGCGCGCGAGATGGTAGTGCACCTCGGCGTGGCTGGGCGCGCGCGCGGCCCAGCTGCGCAGCTCGGCGAGATCGAGCGCGGCGGCGGCGCGCGCGCGCCAGTCGGGCAGGCGCGCCACGAGCGCGTCGACGTCGGCAGACGTGAGGTCGACGGTCGACGACGTCACCGGCACGAGATCGCGCACGTTGCTGGCGACGGTCGCCAGCACCACCGGCACATCGCGACGCTGCGCGAAGCCGACGACGTCGCCCAGATTGCGCGTCAGCGCCCGGCGCGCGGCGGCGCGCAGCGGGCTGTTGAGCGGCACGTCGCGCGCGGCCATGACCTGGATCAGCTGCCGGGCGCGCGCGGCGGCGGGCGGCTCGGCGTTGCTTGCGTCCTCGGCGTCTGCCGCATCCGCGGAGGCCTCGGTCGATGGCGGCGAGGCGGCGGGGTCGTCGCCCCCGCGCAGTGCCGCGGCCAGCGGTTCGAGCGCCTGGGTGATCGCCAGGCCGCGCAGGGCGTAGGTCAGGCGCATCGCGTCGACGCGGCCGCCCATCGCCTGGCGCGACGCCTGGCCGGCGGCGCCGAAAAATTCGTTGTGGGCGGCGTAGAGCAGCACGAGATCGGGCTCGAGCTCGGCGATGGCGCGCGCGCCGATCTGGCGGATCGGGAAGCTGGCGACGCCCGTCACGCCCAGGTTGATGACCTCGATCTGCGGCTTGTCGCCGTCGCTGCCGACGGCGACCGTCTCCTCGAGCAGGCGCGCGAGAAAGGCGGCGGCGGTCAGGTTGCGCGGCTGCGGGAAGCCCTGGACGCTCGATTCGCCGAGAAACACCACGCGCAGCCGGTCGGCGGGTTTGGGCACGAGCACGCGCTCGACGCGCATGTCGCCCTTGATGCCGTCCGCGCCGCGCTGAAAGAACGCGTCGACCACGGCCGGGTTGATCCGATGCAGCGTGGGCGCTGCCGGCGCGTCGGCGCGCGCGTCGGGCTCGAGCGGGATCAGCAGCGGACGATGGCCGCCGAAGCCGAACGCGTGCAGCAGCAGCTCGAGCACCACCAGCAGCAGCGCGCCGAAGGCGAGCAGCGCGATGCGCTGTGGCCACGTGGTGCGCGGCGCGTCGTCCGGGCGCGGAGGCGAGTCCGCGGCTGCGTCGTTCGTCGTCATGATGCGTGGGGAAGCGGCGCCGGGCGCGCGGTGGATCAGCCGATCGCGACGAGCGGATCGCCGCCTTCGACCGCCTGGCCGTCTTCGACGAAGACGCGGGTGACGGTGCCGGCGGTTTCGGCGACGATCTCGTTCTCCATCTTCATCGCCACCAGCACGGCCACCGGCTGATCGACCGCGACCGTGTCGCCTTCGGCCACCAGCACGCGCACCACGCCGGGCATGTAGGCCTCGACCTGCTGCGCGCCGCCGCCTTCGGCGCCGCCGCTCGCCTGCGCCGCCCGGTGGGCGAGCGGGTCGAGCAGCGTGATGCGCGCGTCGCTGCCGTCGGCGGCGTGCACGCGGTACGCGCCGGCGCCGCCGCGGCTGTCGTTATGCACCGCGATCGTGTGCTGGTCGCCGCTTTCGACGTCGATCAGGCTGACGACCTGCAGGCCGGGTGCGCGGTGGAGCACACGCCGATCGACGGTGTAGACGTTCGGACCGACGCGCACGCGCACGCGGTCGTCGTCAAGCGACTCGACCGCGACCTCGGCCTCGCGGCCGCCGTCGCGTTGGGCTACCAGATCCACGGCTGACCTCCCTGTAGGGCTTCGCGTCGACCGGCGCTGCGCCAGCCGCTGCGCAGGCCGCCGGGCGCGGTCGACGGCGCGACCGCGGGGCCGGTTCGGCGCGCGGCGTGGACCACGGCCGCGGCGACGATCGCCAGATCGCGCGCGAGATCGGGCGGCGCATCGACGTCGGCATCCTCGACGGCCGAGGCGTCGGCGTCCGCGCGGGTGGGCCCCCAGGTGCCGTCGGCGAGCTTGCGATCGAGCATGCTGATGTCGAGCCGTCCGGCGCGGACGTCGTCGTCGGCGAGCATCTGGCGGAAGAGCGGCACGCCGGTGCGAATGCCGTCGACCCGCAGCTCGTCGAGCGCGCGGCCGAGGCGGTCGAGCGCATGCAGACGGTCGGTGCCCCAGACGATCAGCTTGGCGATCATCGGATCGTAGTGAATGCTGACCTCGCCGCCCTCGGCGACGCCGCAGTCGCAGCGCACGCCAGGGCCGTCG
>JBCCOR010000720.1:0-2695 GCA_039025295.1 Acidobacteriota bacterium | reverse complement strand
CGCTGGCCGAGGCGATCGAGACCTACGCCGCGCCGCTCGCAGACGATCCCGCGGCCGAGGGCGCCGATCGCACCTTCGCCGACGACGCCGCGCGTCGGGCCGCGGCGACAGAGGCGGTCGCCGCGGTCGAGGGCGGCATGGCGGGCGATATCGCGCGTCTCTACGAAGCCGACATCGCGCTCGCCGACGGCGACACGGCGCGCGCGCGCGAGGCCTGGGAAGGCTTCCTGCGCGAGCATGACGACCACATCCTGGCCGCGACCGTCGAGCTCAACCTGATCGCGCTCGATCGCGCCGAGGGCCAGGGCGAGGACGTCGTCGCACGCCTCGAGCGTGCGCTCAACAACCCGGCGCGCACGCTGCCCGAGGACGCGGTGCTCTACGAGCTGGGCGTCACCCTCGAAGCGCTCGGCCGCGATGACGAGGCGATGCCGCACTTCCAGCGCCTGGTCGACGATTTTCCGTCGTCGCCGTACATCACCGAGGCGAGCCGGCGGGTGAGCGCCGACGCGCCAACGCTGCCGGCCTAAAGGCAGCGCGGCCGTGGATCCGGCGATCTTCGCGGTGCTCGCGCGTAAGCGTGCGGGCGCCCCGCTCGACGACGACGCGATTCGCCGGGTGGTCCGCGGCGCGGCCGCCGCGCCCGATGAGCCCGATCACTGGGGCGACGCCGAGCTGGCGGCGTTCCTGACCTCGAGCGCGATCCACGGCCTCGGCAGCGCCGAGATGCACGCGCTGACCGAGGCCATGCTGCACAGCGGCACGACGTGGCGCCTGGCCGAAGCGGTGCCGGGCGTGGTCGACAAGCACAGCACGGGCGGCGTCGGCGACAAGGTCTCGCTGGTGCTCTCGCCGCTCCTGGCGGCCTGCGGCGTGCCGGTGGTGATGCTCACCGGCCGCGGCCTTGGCCACACCGGCGGCACGGCCGACAAGCTCGAGGCGATTCCCGGCCTGCGGCTCGAAACCGACCGCGCAGGCTGCCTGGCGACGCTCGCGCAGAGCGGCCTGCACATGGGCATCGCCAGCGACGCCATCGCCCCGGCCGACAAGCGCCTCTACGCGCTGCGCGACCGCATCGCGGCGATCGACAGCCTGCCGCTCATCGTGGCGAGCATCCTGTCGAAAAAGCTGGCTGCGGGCGCGGCCGCACAGGTCTTCGACGTCAAGGTCGGACGCGGCGCCTTTCTCGAATCGCTCGACGACGCGCGTCGCCTGGCGCAGCTGCTGGTCGACATCAGCACCGATCTCGGCTGCCCGGCGACGGGACGCATCACGAACATGGACCAGCCGCTCGGCCGCTGGTCGGGGCACGCGTCGGAGGTTTTGGAGTCGCTCGCGTGCCTGCGCGGTGATCCGGACGCCTCCGCCGCAGCGTCCGACCTGATGGAAGTCACGTTCGTCCTCTGCGAGGCCGTGGCGGCGCAGGTCGGCGCGGCGGTGACGCGCGCCCAGCTCGAGGACGCGATCGCGTCGGGCGCGGCGTACCAGCGCTTCGTCGACTGGGCGAAGGCGCGCGACGCCGATGCCGCGTGGCTGGATGCGCCCGAGGCTCTGCCGCTGGCGCCGATCGAGCGCGTGATCACGGCGCCGCGCGCGGGCCGCGTGGCGTCGATCGACACGCGCCGCCTGGGCGAGCTGCTGATCGCGCTCGGCGGCGGCCGGCATCTGCCCGGTGCGCCGCTCGACCACGGCGTTGCGATCGCGCGCGAGGCGCGCCTCGGCGAGACGGTGGAGAAGGATCAGCCGCTGCTGCGCGTTCATCTGCGCGCCGCCGACGACGCGCGGGTCGCGGCCTTCGCCGACTGCGTCACGCTGGTCGACGTCGACGCGGCGCTGCCGGATCTGCGGCCGACGATCGTCGAGACGGTCGAAGCATCCGCGTAGGCGCCTATTCTCTCGACTGGCCTCGTTCAGACTCGCTGTCGATCAAGGGACGACGCCTGTCCAGTCGAAGGCGTCGCCAGACTCGAAGTCGCTGAAAAAGACCGTGTCCCACAGAATGGCCGGGCTGCGATTGATGCGTATGAGGCCCTGGGGTAGATCGGATCGATCGTATACGAAGTGTCGTGCTGTCATCGGATTGAGCTGCTCGAAGGCCGTTGTCAGAAGGTCGACGCGACATTCGCCGAGACGATCGTCTGGGAATTGCAGCCAGGAGATCCGAATATCCGTATCTGGATCGCTGCAATCAGAAATCTCGAGTGAAAAGGTGTAGTCGTCGCTGGTGCCGAAGACCTCATCAGGGCCTGTTGCGCTACGGTGAATCATATTGGTGTCATCTGCTGTGAGGTCCTCGTATCGGAGCCCCGGTGTGAAGACCGAGTACATAGGTGTTTGGGTACCACTCGCCTTGAGCAGAGCGCTCGCTTTATAGTTAGCATTTGCCGACCAGCCTGAAGGCAGATTGGCAGCAACCGAGCGTGAGTAGGTCGTACTGTCGATTGGTTGTTCGTCGATGACGAAAGGGTTGTTGTCTGAAATACGGAACCAGTGCAATGATGCCGGCCGTGCGCCGCCGGGGCCTTGTTGGATGTCGTCACCGGAACCCGGCACACCGTCAGGCCCAGCGTCGATGCCAAGCGTGGAACCGCCGTAAGACATCGTGAAACTGCTCTCCATGCGTCGATCTGGTAGACCTGGAGGATCGTACTGGAGATTGGGATGGCCGAGGCCCATGGCGCAGTGGCCGATCTCG
>JBCCOR010000719.1:0-2696 GCA_039025295.1 Acidobacteriota bacterium | reverse complement strand
GCGCGGTCTGGCTCGAGACGGGCCGGCTGCGGCTGAGCGGCAATCCCACGCGCGTGGTCGACGCCTCCCGCCTGGCGGTCGCCGAGTAAGAGGGCCGCCGCTTCCAGATCGCCAAGGAGGCGCGCGTGGCCGACGAGGCGCCGGCCGGCGACGGCGCGCCCGCCGGCGACGACGACGCCCCGTCCGGCCGCGACGACGGCGCGGAAGCCGTCGATCGCGACGGCGCGGAAGCCGGCGCGGACGCGGCCGACGCGGATGCGGGCGACGACGCGGCCGGCGGCGACGACGCGGCCGGCGGCGACGACGAGGTGCTGCGCTGGGGCTCGCAGGAAGCGACGATCGCGCGCGTGCGCCTGCTCGCCGGCATGGGCCGGGAGGAGCGCTACCACGTGCGCATCGGCGAGGACGTCACGTTTGCGCTGAGCGTCGACGCGCGGCGCGACTTAGACGACTTCGGCTTCGGCGTCGCCATCAGCACGCCGCGCGGGGTCGAGGTATGGGGCGTCAACAGCCAGCTCGACGGCTACGAGCCCGCCCATCTGGCCGCGGGCCAGCACGAGGTCGAGATCACCTGCCCCGGACTGCGGCTCGCACCCGGCACCTACCTGCTCGACGTCGCCGTGCACGCGCGCGACGGCGCGGCATACGATTACCGGCGCAAACTGCTGCGCTTCGAAGTGACCGCCGCGCATCCCTGCGTCGGCGTGTACAGCCCGGCCCATCGCTGGAGCTTCGGCGATCCCGACCGCCTGCGCTGGCGGGTCGACGAGATGCCGGCGACGCGGACCCACGAGGAGACCTCATGAGTGACGACGACCCGCGCGATAACCAAGACGACAAACCAGACGACGCGGCGAACAGCCCCGCACCGCAGCGCCCCGTGTCGTTCAAGATCGACGACGCCGATCTGCGCTGCCGCTACGCCAACCAGATCCAGGTGACCCACACGCCCGAGGAATTCGTGCTCGACTTCCTCCAGCTGCTGCCGCCGCAAAGCATGGTGACGACCCGTGTCGCGACCACACCGCAGGCCGCCAAGCGCATGCTGCGCGCGCTGCAGACCAACATCCACCGCTACGAATCGACCTACGGCGCGATTGCCGAGCCGCAGATCGTCGAGGACACGCCGCCCGACGCGGTGCCCAACTGAGCGCGTCGCCGCGCGCCGATCCCGCCATGTCCCGATCCTCCGTTTCCGCGCCCGCCGACGCGCAGCGCTTCATCAGCACCCACGGCGCGGCGCCGGCGACCTCGTTCGGCCTCGCCCTGCGCCGCGGCCTCGCCCCCGACGGTGGCCTCTACGTGCCGTCGCGGCTGCCGACGATGCCATCTGGCGTCTTCGACGCGCTGCCCGCCGCCCTTGACGCGCCGGACGCCGTCGCCCGCACCGGCCGCGCGCTCTTCCGTCATCTGCTCGTCGACGGCGGCGGCGATGACGACGCGCACCATCTCGGCCCGGGCCTGACCCCGGCGGTGATCGACGCCGCCCTCGACGCCGCCCTCGACTTCCCGATCCCGCTCGTCCGCCTGGGCGAGGACGATCCAGGCACGTGGATCCTCGAGCTCTTCCACGGGCCGACCTACGCCTTCAAGGACGTCGCCGCGCGGGTGATGGCGCGCCTGCTCGGCGCGGTCGCCGCGGCCGAGAGCGATCCGCGTCCGCTGACCATCCTGGTCGCCACCTCGGGCGACACCGGCGGCGCCGTCGCGCAGGCGTTCCACGGCGTCGCGGGCACGCGGGTGGTCGTGCTCTATCCGCGCGGCCGCGTCACCGCGCTGCAGGAGCGCCAGTTCGCCACCCTCGGCGGCAACGTGCTCGCGCTCGCCATCGACGGCAGCTTCGACGACTGCCAGGCGCTCACCAAAGCGGTGTTCGCCGATCCGGCCCTGCGCGACGCGCTGCGGCTGTCGTCGGCCAACTCGATCAACATCGGCCGACTGCTGCCGCAGGCGGTCTACTACCTGCACGCCTGGGCGCAGCTGCGCGCCGCGGGCGTCGACGACGCGCCGGTGGTCGTGGTGCCGTCGGGTAATTTCGGCAACCTCACCGCCGGACTGATCGCCCAGCGCCTCGGAACGCCGATCGCGCGCTTCGTCGCCGCCACCAACGCCAACGACGTCGTGCCGGCCTATCTCGCCTCGGGCATCTACCGGCCGCGGCCGTCGCAGGCGACCGCGTCGAGCGCAATGGACGTCGGCGATCCGAGCAATCTGGCGCGCATCCGCCATCTCTTCGACGACGATCTCGACGCCCTGCGCGCGGCGCTGCGCGGCAGCGCCCACGACGACGACGAAACCACCGCGACCATCCGCGACGTGCACGCGCGCACCGACTACGTGCTCGATCCGCACACCGCGGTCGGCGTCGCCGCGCTGCGCGCGCTGCGCGCCGACGCATCGGCGGATGACGCCCTGCGCCGGGCGCCCGCGATCGTGCTGGCGACCGCCCATCCGATCAAGTTTCCCGCGGTCGTCGCGCCGGCGATCGGCGGCGATCCGCCGTCGCCGCCGGGCGCCGACGCGCTGATGCGCCGGACGCTGCGCAGCGAGCCGCTCACCGGCACGCTCGGCGCCCTGCGCGCTCGGCTGCTGGCCTGGAGCGACGCATGAGCGCGCGCGCGCCAACCGCCGTCGGCGCAGCGCTGCTGCTGCTCGCGCAGCTCACGCTGGTCCTCGGCGCGGCCCCCGCGCGCGCG
>JBCCOR010000718.1:0-2715 GCA_039025295.1 Acidobacteriota bacterium | reverse complement strand
GGCGGCGCGGCGCGCGCAGCTCGGACCCTACGAACTCCACACCAACCTGGCCGCCGAGGATCCCCTGCTCCCTCGGCTCGACGCGATCGCGTCGTCGATCGCGTCGGTGTACCGGGCGCGCTACGGCTTGACGCCGCTCGGGGCGCCGACCTCGGTGATCGCGCTCTTCGACGATCTTGCCGGCTACCGCGCGCTGCAGATGGAGGATCCCGCGCTCGTCGCGCTCGCCGATGCCGGTGCCGAGATCGGCGGGCACGCCGGTGGCGGGGTGGCCGCCGTGTGGCGCGGCGGCCGCGCCGACGACGTGGTCGCCTCGACCCTGATCCACGAGCTGGTCCACACCCTCAACCGCCGCGCCCTCGGCCCCGCGCTGCCGCCGTGGCTCGAGGAGGGACTGGCCGAAGAGCTCGCGCTGTCGGCGGTCGACCGCGATGGCCGGATCGATCCGGCGCGGCTGAGCGGCACGACCCAGCGCACGGCGCTCGGCACGCGCGAAACGATCCGCGACGGCCTGGCCATGCGCACCACCGACGTGCGCATCGACCATACCGGCGGCCTGGCGGTGGTCACCACCCTGCGCACCGCGCAGCAGCGCGGGCGTCTGGTGTCGCTCGGCGCCCTGGTGCAGCTCGACCAGCAGGCGTTCGTCGGCGACGCGCAGCGCCGTCTGCACTACGGGCAGGCCGGCCTGTGGCTGCGCGCGCTGCTCAGCGAGCCGGCGACCGAGGCGACGCTGCGGGCGTACCTGGCCGGCGTCGCCGACGGCGCACCGGCGACCGGCGAAGCTCTGCGGATGCGGCTCGATCGGCCGTGGACCGCGCTCGACGCCGCCTTCCACGCCTGGCTCGACGCGCGCGCGGCATCCCTCGATTCCGCGCCGTAGCCGCTGCGCCGGCGCGGGCGGCCCACCGGCCGAAAGCAACCTTTTCCGCCTGATTTGCGCCACCCCAATATATTGCGGTAACCGCTCGGAGAAGGCGGATTTTCGATCTGCGCGCGGTTCCTGAGCAGGCATTGGAAGCCGCGATTCAGGCGCGCTGATCTGGAGAAGCTTCTGTGTATCAGTGGCTTGAGAAAAATACTCAGATGCCTATAAGCTTGGTGGTCGATTGTGGAAGAAAGTGGTCGCTGGTGGTCAGATTACTGATAACATTTCCACGGCTATCCCCGCCATCTGGGCGCTTTCATTCGATCCGATACCCGGCATCGTTGCGGCTGCGCCTCCATGATCCGAGCAATGAACCATGTTTCGTGGCAGTGCAGCGACCAAGATCGACGACAAAGGACGGCTCAAGCTGCCGTCTGATCTGCGCCGTCAGCTCGAAGAGCGCTACGGCGCCGATGTCTTCGTGACGTCGCTGCGCGGGGAATCGGCCCTGCTCTATCCGCTGAACGTGTGGGAGGCGATCGAGGCGCGCCTGGCGGCGCTCCCGACCAGCAACCGTGCACGCCAGCGCTTCGTGGAGCGGGTCAACTACTTCGGACAGCAGGCACGCCTGGACGCCCAGGGACGCTTGTTGATGCCCCAGATCCTCCGCGACCGCGCCGACATCAGCGGCGAGGTGGTGATCAGCGGCCGGCTCGATCATCTGGAGATCTGGAACCGTGAACGCTTTGATCGGCGCCTCGACGAGGCGCCGCTGACGGATGACGATCTCGACGCGCTGGCCGAGGCCGGCGTGTAGGCGGACGAACGGCGCGCAACCGCTGTTCGGCGCCCGAGCAGGATCCCGCGGCCGATGATGCCGTCGACGCCTCCGCCCGCGGGCGGCGAATCGTCTGCTGCGTCGCGGCACGTGCCGGTGCTGCTCGCCGAGGTGCAGGCACTGCTTGCGCCGGTCGCCGGCTGCATCGTCGACTGCACGCTCGGTTTGGGCGGACACGCGGCGGCGCTGCTCGCCGCGCATCCGTCGCGAACGCTGATCGGACTGGACCGCGATCCCGACGCCCTCGCGCTGGCGCGCGAACGTCTGGCGCCGTTCGCCGATCGCATCACGCTGGTGCACGGCGGCTTCGCCGATCTCGGGCGCCATCTCGAGGCCTGCGGCCGGACGACGGTCGACGGGCTGATCGCTGATCTCGGGGTCTCGTCGATGCAGCTCGACGAGGCCCATCGCGGGTTCGCCTTTCGCCTGGACGGGCCCTTGGACATGCGGATGGACGGTGCGTCGACCGACGCGTCGCCGACCGCAGCAGATTGGATCGACGCTTGGTCGGAGGACGAGTTGGCCCGATGGATTCGTATCGCGGGGGACGAGCCGCACGCGCGCCGGATTGCGCGCGCGATCGTGGCTGCGCACGCCGAGGCGCCGATCGCGACCACCGCGCGCCTGGCGGCGGTGGTCGAGCAGGCCGTGCCGCAGCGGCCGCGGCGCTCGCGCGCGGGTCGGCGTCGCCCCGTCCATCCGGCGACGCGCACCTTCCAGGCGCTGCGAATCGCGGTCAACGGCGAGCTCGATCAGCTCGACGCGCTGCTCGCCCAGCTGCCGCAGCGGCTGGCACCGAACGGCCGCGCCGCGATGCTCAGCTACCACAGCCTCGAGGATCGGCGGGTCAAGCACGCCTTTCGCGACGGCGTGCGCGGCGTCCCCGACCCGATCACCGGCGCGCCGACGCCGGGCAGCCAAATCTACGCATCGCTCACCCGGCGGGCGCTGCGCCCCGGCGACGACGAGATCATCCGCAACCCGCGCGCGCGCTCGGCGCGCCTGCGCG
>JBCCOR010000717.1:0-2724 GCA_039025295.1 Acidobacteriota bacterium | reverse complement strand
CGAACGTAGCGACGACGTCGAGGCGCTGCGTACGACCGTCGTCCGCATGGCGCGAAAGCTCGCATCGGGCGACGAAGAAGCGCTGCGACGCGATCTCATCGGCTACATCCGCCGCACGGCACGGCAGAAAGGCATCACCCTTGACGTCAACTCGGAGGAGAACAGCATGCTCGGCGACCGAATGAAGCAGTGGCAGGACGAATGGTTCGAAGACGGCATGCAGAAAGGCATGCAGCTCGGCGAAATCAAGGGTGTCCAGATCGGCGAGGCCAAGGCCCAAGCCGACGGCCTGCGCATGCTGCGCGGACTCGTCGCACAGCAGCTCGAAGCGCGCTTCGGAGCCCTGACGCCGGACGTCCACGCACGCGTCGACGCGGCCGACAGCGACCAGCTCCAGCGCTGGGCGGTGCGGATCGTGACGGTTTCGTCGATCGCCGAGGTTTTCGACGCCGAGTAGGCCCGATGTCTCCACACAGCCAACGCCCTCGGAATCTCCGCCGGTTCCGAGGGCGTTGTGCGCTCAGGACGCGACGTCAGCGCGACGACCGGTCCGCTCAGTCGCCGCAGCAATCGATCGGAATTGGCTTCCCGTCCCCATCGATGTGCACATAGACGACCTCCGCCGTCGTCACTGCGACGCGATCCGCGTCGTCGCCGCTGCCGCGACGGTCGGCGGCCTCCTGGCCATCGTCGTCGCGCGACGGGCCGACGTGCTGGCGCTCGGCCTCGACGCGGACCTTGACCGTCACCGACGTGCGCCCGCAGCGCACCGTTTCCGTGTAGTAGCTCACCAGATCACCGACGTAGACCGGCGCCACGAAGACGACCTCGCGCATCGCCACCGTGACCAATTTACCCGCGGCGTAGCGCCGGGCCTCGATCGCGCCCGCCAAATCGATCTGGGACAAGATCAGGCCGCCGAAAATCGTGCCGTTGGCGTTGGTTTCCTTCGGCATCATCAGGCTGCGGATCGCCGGCTGCAGCGGACCCGATGAGCCCGCGCCGTAGGTCGGACGGCTGGCTTGCTTCGTATCACTCATGATTCACCTCGTTCCTGCTGCGCTTTGTACATCGCCGCGGTCAGCGTCGGCCGCAGCTCGAGGACGCTCGGGAGCGCGCGCGGTGCGTGGCGCAGCAGATCGCGCACGGCGTCGGACACGTCCTCCGATCGCAATTTCCACGCGTCGGCGTCGGACACCGACGCGCCCGCACGATCCGGCGCGCTGAAGTGCGTCGCCACGCTGCCGGGCAAGACCGACACCACGCGCACGCCGTCGGCGCGCAAATCGAGCATCGCCGACTCCGACCATGCCAGCAAAGCCGCCTTGCTCGCGCAGTAGGCGCCGCCGTTCGCGAACGCGTGGCGGCCCGCGAGCGACGCGATGTTCACCACCCAGCCGCTGCGACGACTGCGCATACCCGGCGCGATCGCGCGTAGCAGATGGAAGGGCGCGTGGACGTTGATCGACCACAGGCGATGCCAATCCTCGGGATCGATCGCGTCGACCGCGCCGAATAAACCGACGCCGGCGTTGTTGATCAACACGTCGACACGGCCGGCCCGCTCGACCACCGATCGCCCGTAGCGATAGGCTTCGTCCGCGTCGGCCAGGTCGAGCGCGTCGGCGACGACCCGCTCGGGATGCGCCGCAGTCAGATCATCGGCGACGGCGCGCGCGCGATTCGCGTCGCGCCCGCAGAAGTAGACGACGTAGCCGTCGTCGAGCAGGCCCGTAACCAGGGCTCGCCCGATGCCGCGGCTGCCGCCGGTGACCAGCGCGACCCGGCGATCCGCATCCGGCGCCGTCACAATGCGACCCCCGCGGTCGCGCGAACCTTTGGAATACCCAGACCGCCCAAGCGGTTGTTGTGGACGAGACGTAGATCTGTCTCGATCGATGCAAGGAGGCTATCGTTCATGATCTTCGACCCCATGTATTTTCTGCTCATGGCTCCCGCGTTCGCACTCTCGCTCTGGGCGAGCTTCGCGACCAAGTCGGCCTTCAAGAAGTACGCGCGCCAGCGCAGCGCGCGCGGCATCACCGGCGCCCAGGCGGCGCAGGCTCTGCTCGACCGCGCCGGCATCACCGACGTCAAGGTCGTGCGCACCGCCGGCTATCTCAGCGATCACTACAACCCAGTCACGAAGACCCTCGCGCTGTCGGAGCCGGTCTACGACCAGCCGTCGGTCTCGGCGATCGGCGTCGCCTGCCACGAGGCCGGCCACGCGATTCAGCATGCCACCAACTACGGCCCGCTCTGGCTGCGCTCGGCGCTCGTGCCGATGGCCGGCATCGGCTCGTCGCTCGGCTATTTCGTGATGTTCGGCGGCCTGATTCTCGCCTGGCAGAACCTCGTGCTGCTCGGCGCGGTGCTCTTCTCGGCCGTGCTGCTTTTCCAGATCGTCACGCTGCCGGTCGAATTCGACGCCTCGGCGCGGGCCAAGAAGCTGGCGTTCGAGCACGGCCTGGTGACCGAGTCGGAGCGGCGCGGCGTGGCCAAGGTGCTCAACGCCGCCGCGATGACCTACGTCGCCGCCGCGGTGTCGTCGCTGCTGACTCTGCTCTACTTCCTGATGCGAGCCGGCCTGCTCGGCGGCAGAGACGAGTAGCGGCGACGCCGCGGGCGGCAGGAATGCTCAACTCGTGGCCGCCGGCAGCGGGCCGGCCGCCACGAGTTTCTTGTTGTCGGAATCGACCGCTGGGTCTTGCAGGCCGATCTCCT
>JBCCOR010000716.1:0-2736 GCA_039025295.1 Acidobacteriota bacterium | reverse complement strand
CGCGCGCCTGGGAAGGCACCAGCACGGCTTTGTGCGTCACCGTGGTCGCGGCCTGCATGGACGAGTCGCCGACGACGTCGACTACGACAGGGTTGGTGAGGTACTTGTTCATCAACTTCTTGACCCAGGCCGGCGTCGTCGCTGAGCGGACTGCGGTAGCGCACCCGCACGGCGTCGATCGTGCGCCCGAGCCGGGTCTCGACCGCGTCGCCCGCGCCCAGCGGACGATCGCCCGCCGCCTCGGCCAGCCGCAGACGCGCGGTCTCGGCGTCGCGGAAGACCTCGGTCGCAGGGCGCGGCGCGTCGGATGCTGCAGCGCCCTCGCGCGCGCGGCGCAGCAGCCGGCCCGGACGAATGGTGATGCCGGCGCCGCGGTTGACCGCGTCCTCGTCGTCGAGCGGGTTGTCAATCGCCAGGGTGGTGGGCACGATGATGTCGTCGTCGGCGCTCGACTCGGGCGCCAGCGGCCACACCCGCCAGCCGAGCGCGGCCAGCGCGCGGCCGGTGTCGCGCACGGACGCGGCCAGCCCGGGATCCTCGCGCCGCGGCAGGCCGATGCCGCCGTCGGCCGCGTCCTCGGGCAGGAGCGCGGCGCGCCAGGCGGCGTCCGGATCGAGATCGAAGCCCTGCGCCACCCAGATCAAGACGCGCCGATCGGCGGGCGGACGCGCGGCGACGACGCCGAGCAGGCGATCGAGCTGGCGCGTCGCGCGCGTCGCTTCCTCGCGCGCGCCGTCGATCGCGCGGTCGAGGCGCGTGGCGCGATCGCCCTCGCGTCGCGGGCCGAGCGCTTCGTCCGCGGCCTCGCGGCGGGCGAGCAGGCCGGCGCGGCCCTGCGCGCGCAGGCCCTGCTGACGGAGGATCTCGGCGATCGCCAGCGGCTCGCGGCCGGTGAAGACGATCGCGGGCGACGGCTCGGCGACGACCAGCGTGACCGTGCCGAAGGCCGCGAGCGAGCCGGCGGCGTCGGCGAGGCCCTCGAGCGCGCGCCGCGTGGTGCCGCCGCCGGCGAGCACGCGGTCGACGTAGATCACCACGTCGCCGGCCGGATCGTCGCCCGCGCCCCGCGCGACGACCTCGACCACCGGCGCGGCCTGGCCGTCGACCCGCAGGCGCAGATCCTCGGGCGCGAGATCGGTCACCGGCCGGTCGCGGCCGTCGCGCACCTCGACCCACACCGTCGCGAGCGCGCTGACGTCCACAGATGCGCCGGCTTCCGCAGACGCGACGGACGTGCCGCCATTCACATCGGCGGCCGCGGCGTCGTCCGCGCGCAGCGCCGGCGCCAGGGCGCAGACGCAGAGGAGCACAAAGGGCAGGAGGATTGCGCGCATCGGGCTGGGCAGCATGGGGAACGGTCCTCGGCAGGTGCGATCGGGTAGGGACGGCGATCGGTCAATCGGCCTATTCGATGCTATCCGATCGGACCGCAACCCGGCATTCGAGACGGCAAGTCGCGCGAATACAGGGTTTAGATGCGCCGTTCGAGGTGCCCGAGACGGGGTTGACAATGCAGACCGATCGGGTCTAGATTGAATGCAGACTTCGAAAGTCTGATTTCCGTCGCACGGTGGCCGCGAAGGCCTGCTGCGCGACACGGTCGTGGGCTTTTGGTCGGATCTCCTGGCCAGACAACCATGTCTGATCGGAGAACGGCGCCGGTCGTACGGTGCGGGGCAGCTGCGATGTCGGAAAAGACAGGGTCGACGTCGCAGTAGCACCAGACCGGCGCGCGTTCTCCTTCTGTTGGCGCCACGGCACGTCCTTGCTTTTCGGCTCGCAGGCGTGTCGGGCGCATTTGTCTTTCTATGATCTGCGACGAAGGTCCTCGGTCGCAAGATTCACGACGCTCGGAGAGCCGGGCGGCGGCGCGGTAGCATCGATGAGATGGCTGATTCTGCCCCCGCTGCCCGGCTCGACGAGCGTCGTCGCATTTTGCGGCTCGAAACGCTCTACGATCTCGCCCTGGCGCTGCACGCCGACCGCAGCGAGGGCGCGCTGATCGACGAACTGCTGCTGCGCGTGTGCGCGGTGCTCGATCCGGCGGCGGCGGTGGCGGTGACGCGCGATGCGTGGGGCAGCGCGCGCACGGTGTCGGCGGTCGGCTGGGGCGCGTCGCCGCCCGACGGTGACGCGCTGCTGCGCGCGCCGCTGTGGCACGATCTGCTGCGCGACGGCGAGCCGGTGCGACGCCGCGACGGCGCGCTCGCCGGCCGCGACTACCGCGCGCTGCTGGCGACGCCGCTGGTCTACCGCGACGCCTATCTCGGCTTCTTCGCTCTGCTCGACAAGGAAACCCGCGGCCAGGACGCCGACGGCGGCTTCACCCGCGACGACCGGCGCTTTCTCGACTCGGTGGCGGCGCTCGGCGGCGTGGCGCTCGACAACGTCCGCCGGGTCGACGATCTCGAGGCCCAGCGCGCGCGCCTGGCCGAGGAGAACCAGGCGCTGCGCGGCCGCCTGCGCGACGAGATCGACGGCAACCGCATCGTCGCCCAGGCGCCGGCGATGGTGCACGCCCTGGGCCTGGTCGAGCGCGTCGCGCCGCGCAGCGTCAACGTTCTGGTGCGCGGCGAGAGCGGCACCGGCAAGGAGCTGATCGCCAAGCTGATCCATGTGCTCTCGGCGCGCAGCGGCCCGCTGATCGCGCTCAACTGCGCGGCGCTGCCCGAGGCGCTGCTCGAGAGCGAGCTCTTCGGCATCGAGGGCGGCGTGGCGACCGGCGTCCAGGCGCGG
>JBCCOR010000715.1:0-2738 GCA_039025295.1 Acidobacteriota bacterium | reverse complement strand
GCGATCCGCGTCCGGAGCTCGATCGCGCGATCGTGCATCTGCGGATCGCCGCCCGGCTGCGCCGCGGCGACGCCGGCGACGGCGGCGATGTCCGCCTGCGGATGGCGCAGGTGGCGCGCCGCCGCGGCATGTACCTGCGCGATCGCGCGGCCTACGCCGACGCGCTGCGCGATCTCGACGGCGCGCTGGCGCACTACCGCGTGGTCGAGGCCGCGCTGTCGACGCCGAGCGAGCGCCTGCAGCTCGACATGGGCACGTCGCACTGGGTGCATGCGGAGCTGCTGCACGCGCTCGGTCGCCCGTCGGACGACAGCGCACAGCGCGCGCGCCATCACTTCACGCGCGCCGCCGCGCTCGATCCCCAGGGCGTTTTCCCGCTGTGGGGTCTGGCCAACGCCTATGGCCACATCGCGCTGGCGGCCCACGACCGCGGCGACGATCCGCTGCCGTGGATCCAGCGCGGTCTCGACACCGCCGACATGCTGATCCGGCGCGGTGACCACATCCCGATCGCCGACACCACCCGGCTGTGGCTGCTGCACACCGGCGCGGGCTATCGGGTGGCGCGCGGACGCGATCCGCGTCCGTGGCTCGACGAGGCGCGGCAGATCCTGGCGCGCACGGCGTCGCTGCGCGATCGTCCCCGGGAGCACGCGGTCATCGGCCTGGCGATCGAGACGGTCGCGCTGCGCCACGGACTGCGCGAAGCGCGGCCGCTCGACGACGTCGTCGCGCGCGCCGACGCGCACGTCGCCACGCTCGAGGCCGCGGCCGATCTCGAGGAGGTCCTGCAGTTGACCTGGCTCGATTACGCGGCGTGGCGGGCGATTCTGGCGGTGCGCCAGGGCGACGCCGCGTCGGGGCGCGCGCGCCTCGCGGCGCGGCTGATGCCCTGGTCGGGACGCGACGACGACAGGGTCGATGCGCGGGTCGTGGCCGCGCGCGGGTTGCGCGATCAGCTCGAACGCGGCCATGATGGCGACCCCAACGCGCGCTTCGACCACGCCACGGCACGCCTGCCGTGGCTGGCGCCGCGCACGGCCGCCTGGCGCGCTGCGCTCGACGACGTTTCATCCCCGCCGTGACGCGCTGCGTACCGCGCATCGCCGAGGAACATTTCATGCAGTTGGACGATCTCAATCGCACCCTCGCCGCGGACGCTCCCGTGCTGCACCGCGCGCTGTCGCCGCTCGGTCGGCGCGCGATCTATCCGCACGGCATTCCCGCCCAGGCCGCCGAGGCGCGCCAGGCCGACTTCAACGGCACGATCGGTCAGATCACCGACGGCCGCGGCGGCGCGCTACCGCTGCCGACCCTGGCGGCGGCGTACCGCTTCGACGACGCCGCCGACGCGCATCGCGCCTTTCTCTACGCGCCGGTCGACGGCCTGCCCGAGATGCGCCGGGCCTGGCAGCGCTGGCAGCGCCGGCAGGCGCCCGCCGGCGCGTCGGTCGACGGCGCGTCCCTGCCGATCACCACGATCGGCCTGACCCACGGCCTGTCGCTGGTCGCCGATCTCTTCACCGGCCCCGGACGCACGGTGGTCAGCGCATCGCCGTTCTGGGGCAACTACCGCCAGACCTTCGAGCTGCGCACCGGCGCCGAGCTGCGCACGGCGCCGAGCTACGACCGCGACGGCCGCTTCGATCCGCGTTCGATCGGGCGGGTGCTGGCCAGCCTGCCGGCCGGCGAGCCGGCGGTGGTGATTCTCAACTTCCCGTCGAACCCGGGCGGCTACATGCCCGACGCCGACGAGCGCGCCGCGCTGCGCGACGGGCTCCTGGCCGCGGCCGACGATCGCCCGATCGTCGCGGTCTGTGACGACGCCTACGCCGGCATGGTCTTCGACGACGCCGTGCCCGCGCATTCGCTCTTCTGGGATCTGCTCGACGCCCACGCCAACCTGTGCGCGATCAAGGTCGACGGCGCCACCAAGGAGCTGGCGTACTTCGGCGGCCGGGTGGGCTTTCTGACCTTCGGCGTGGCCTCGGCCGACGCCGTCGCCGCGCTCGAGAGCAAGATCAAGTCGCTCGTGCGCGCCACGGTCGGCTCGCCCTGCGCCAGCAGCCAGGCGGTGATGCTGCAGCTGCTGCGCGATCCCGATCGCACCGCCCGCGAGGTCGAGATCGTGCGCAGCACCCTGGCCGCGCGCTGCGCGACGCTCAACCGCGCGCTGGCCGATCTCGATCCGGCGCTGCTGCGGCCGCTGCCGTGCAACGCCGGCTGCTTTTCGCTGATCGCCCTGGCGCCCGATCGCGGCCTCGAGGCCGAGGCGCTGCGGCGCCATCTGCTGGCGCACGAGGGCACCGGGCTGGTCGCGATCGGCAGCGATCACGTGCGCATCGCCTTCTGCTCGGTGGCCGAGGGCGATCTGCCCGCGCTGGTCACGCGCATGGCCCGCGGCGCCGCGGCGCTGGCCGCGTGAGCGTTCGATGAGCCATCTCGCCGACGACGGCGTCGGCCGCCGCGTGCGCCTGCTGCTCGCCTTCGCCGCGATCTACCTCGTCTGGGGCTCGACCTACCTCGCCATCCGGGTGGTGATCGAGACCCTGCCCGGCTGGACGATGATCGGCCTGCGCTTCGTCGTCGCCGGCGCGCTGCTCTACGGCTGGGCGCGCTGGCGCGAGGGCGCGCCGCGGCCGACGCGCACCGAGTGGCGCGCGGCGTCGATCATCGGCGCGCTGCTGCTGCTCGGCGGCACCGGGCTGGTGGTGTGGGCCGAGCGCTGGCTGACCTCG
>JBCCOR010000714.1:0-2740 GCA_039025295.1 Acidobacteriota bacterium | reverse complement strand
TGAGGCCGAGCGCGCCAAGAAAAAGTTGGCTGCCGATCTCGAGACCGTCGAGGCCGACGAGCGCGCGCAGATCGGCCACCGAGACGCGATCGAGCACGACCATCGCCGCGGCGCCGATCGCGCCGCCCACGGCCACGCGCCAGGCCGCGGCGCGCGCCGGCGTGCGCGTGTCGCCGAGGGCGAAGAAAACGTTCTGCAGCAGGCGGGCGGTGGTCGACGCCAGCAGGCCGACGCTGTAGCCGGCGAGCACCAGCGCGACCAGAATCGCGTCGGCCTCGCCGAAATTGCCGCCGCCGAGCAGCAGCGCGACCAGCAGCGGCCCGAAGAGCAGATAGCCGACGACGGTCGGCGCGACCACGAACGCCGCCTGGCGCAGCGCGCGATCGACGCGCGCGCGCAGCGCCGCCGACGTGCTCAGATCGTCGGTCGGCGCGCCGGCGTCGGCGCGGTCGTCGCCGGCATCGTCATCGTCGCCGCGCGGCGCGGCCGCGCTCAGGCGCGACAGCTCGGGCAGCTCGCTCGCCGACACCGACATCGCAAAGACGCTGATCGGCAGCGCCGCCAGCTGCCCGGCCATGCCGACCGCGCCGAGCGCGCCGGTGCGCAGCAGCGAGGCGAGAAAGAGATCGAGATAGAGCGAGAGCTGGACGACGCCGCGGCCGAGCACCGCCGGGCCGAACGCGCGCAGCGCCTGGGCAACGCCCGGCACGCGCAGCGCGCGCCACACCCGCGGCGTGAGGTGCAGGCCGCCGAGCAGGCGCAGCACCGCGGGCAGCTGGATGGCGAACTGCAGCGCGCCGCCGACCAGCGCGCCGGCGCACACCGCGATCAGCCAGCGGTTGCGGGCATCGACCGCGGCCGCTTCGGGCGCGAGCAGATGCCCGCCCCAGCCGGCCGCCAGCGCCAGCGCGGTGATGAACGCGCCGTTCCACACCACCGGGGCAACATAGGGCAGGAAGAAGCGGCGATGGCTGTTGAGCACGCCGAGCGCCCACGCCGAGAGCACCAGCACGGCGGTCATCGGAAACACCAGCCGGGTCGCGGTCACCGCCAGCGGGAAGCGATCGGTCGACGGCGCGCCGGCCGCGCCGGCTGCGATCTGCGCCGCGTCGTCGACGAAGCCGTGGGCGAAGACCTGCAGCAGCGCCGGCGCGAAGATCACGCCGAGCAGCGCCAGGGTCGAGGCCGCGACCACCAGCAGCGACACCACCGCGCCCGCGAAGCGCGCCGCGTCGCCCGGACGTCCCGACGCCAGCAGGCGGCTGTAGACCGGGATGAAGCTCGCCGACAGCACCTGCTCGCCGAGCAGATTCTGCAGTGCGTTGGGCGCGCGCAGAGCGACGCTGAGCACGTCGGTCTGCGGCGAGATGCCGAAGTAGAAGCCGACGGCCTTGGTGCGCACCAGCCCGGCGAGGCGGCTGCACAGGATGCCGAGGGCGACGAAGCGGGCGCGGCTGCTGCTCATGAGACGGCGATCATAGACCGTCGCGCCTGCCGCCGCCGCCCGCGGCCGCGCTCAATCGCCGGATTCGCCGTGCAGCAGGCGGATGCCCAGCAGCCGCAGCGAGCGCTGGGTGAGCGGCGCGAGGCTGCCGGCGGTGCGCGCGGGCAGGACGCGGACGTCGAGGGCGTGGCCGGCGGGCACGTCGTCGGGCAGCGGCAGGACGAAGCGCTGGACGTCGGGACCGTCGGCGCGCAGCACGACGTCGACCCGCGTGCCGCCCGCGGCCGAGGGCACGGCCAGCCGCACCGGCAGCGGATAGAGCGTCGGGAAGCCGTCGAGGCGGGCCAGGGTGATCTCGAGCGCGGTGGCGGCGCGCGCGCGACGCACGAGCACGGTCGTACCCGCGCCGATCGCGCCCTGGGTCGCGTCGAACGGACCCGCAACCTGGTCCAGATGCGCGGGGTCGTCGTGATCGAAGCGCGGCGCGATGTCGCGCTGGGTGTGACGCTGGCGCAGCGTCGCGGCCGCGACCCGCCACTGGGCGTCGTCGGGCGGCGCGGCGAAGGCCAGCGTCTCGTCCGACGCGGCGATCTCGGCCAGCGCCGCGGCCGCCCGCGCGGGTGCGCCCTCGACCCGATCGTCCGCCTGCTGCCAGCCGAGATGGTTCGCCAAAGCGGGATAGAGCAGGCGCGCGTAGAGCGCGTGCGCGTCGGCGTTGCCGTGCCCCCAGCGGCTGTCGTTGAGCCACGCCCCGAGCGTGTAGCGCACCGGCACGATCGCGTACGGGCTGCGCAGGCCGGCGTCGCGCATGCCCGCGTGCACGAACGGCGGACGCCAGCGCGCGACGTAGAAGAAAAACGTCGGCACGCCGTGCATCTCGAGCCGCGCCTCGCTGGCGCGCAGCGCGGCGAACATCTGCGCCACGCGGGCGTCGACCCGGTGGCTGTCGATCCGCGGCACGCGGAAGATCAGGCCGTGCGGATCGCCGAAGCGATCGGGCACGCCGTCGGGCCGGAACGACGCGCCGTTGGGCAGCACGTCGAGGGCGGTGTGATGGTCGTTCGACGACGGCGCGAACACCACCGCGTCGGGCCGCAGGCTGGGCCAGGCGAACCACAGCGCGGCCATCTGGTTGAACACGTTGTAGCCCGGCAGCGCCACGGTATGGACCTCGATAGGCCGATCGAGCCCGGCGTGGTCGTTGATAAGCGCGGCCAGCCGCGCCGGATACGCCACGCGCCGCGTCACCCCCAAGCCGTAAGCCCACCAATAGCCGACGACCAGCAGGCGAAACGG
>JBCCOR010000713.1:0-2757 GCA_039025295.1 Acidobacteriota bacterium | reverse complement strand
TCCGTGTCGAATCTGGCCAAGAACTTCGGCCAACAAACCCTTTTCAACGACGTTTCGTTCCAGCTCAACCCGGGCAACCGCTACGGCCTGGTGGGCGCCAACGGCTCGGGCAAGTCGACCCTGCTACGTGTCCTGATGGGCGATGAGCCGATTTCGGCGGGCACCCTCTCGATGCCCAAGCGGCTCAAGGTCGGCGTCCTCAAGCAGGACCACTTCCAGTACGAGCACGTGCCGATCCTGCACGTCGCAATGATGGGCGACGAGGTCGTGTGGCCGGCGATGGCCGAGAAAGAGCGCATCCTCAGCCTGCCACCCGAAGATTTCGACGCCGACGCCTACGCCGAGGTTGAGGACGTCATTCTGCAGAACGACGGCTACACCCTCGAATCGCGCGCCGGCGAGGTGCTCGAGGGCCTCGGCATTCCGACCGAGCAGCATCCGCTGCCGCTGTCGACCCTGAGCGGCGGCTTCAAGCTGCGCGTGCTGCTCGCGCAGGTGCTCGCGGCCCAGCCCGACTGCCTGATGCTCGACGAGCCGACCAACCATCTCGACATTCTGTCGATCCGCTGGCTCGAGACCTTCCTCAACGAGTACGCCGGCACCGCCGTCGTGATCTCGCACGATCAGCGCTTTCTCGACAACGTCTGCACCCACATTCTCGACGTCGACTACGAAACGGTCACGCTCTACCCGGGCAACTACACCGCGTTCGTCGACCGCAAGGCCGAGAACCGCGCGCGCAAGGAAGCCGAGATCGGCAAGCGCGAGAAGCAGATCGCCGACCACAAGGCGTTCATCGACCGCTTCAAGGCCAAGGCCACCAAGGCCCGCCAGGCGCAGAGCAAGGCCAAGCAGATGGAGAAGATCGTCATCGAGCGCCTGCCGCAGAGCTCGCGCCGCTATCCGGTCTTCCAGTTCAAGTCGCGCCGACCGAGCGGCAAGGTCGTGCTCGAGCTCGACGGCATCGCCAAAGCCTACGGCGACAAGCAGGTGCTGAAGGACGTCTCGCTGACCATCGACCGCGGCGATCGCCTGGCGATCATCGGCCCCAACGGCATCGGCAAGTCGACCCTGCTCAAGATCGCCATGGGCCACGTCGCCGCCGACGACGGCCAGGCCGAATGGGGTTACGAAACCCATCCCGGCTATTTCGCCCAGGACCACGCCGAGCTGCACGAGGGCTCGAAGCAGTCGATCGAGGCGTGGCTGTGGGAGATCTGCCCGGGCCAGCCGGTGGGCTTCGTGCGCGGCAAGCTCGGCATGGTGCTGTTCTCGGGCGACGAGGTCGAGAAGAAGCTCGGCAGCCTGTCGGGCGGCGAGTCAGCGCGGCTGGTGTTTGCGCGCCTGGGCGTGGTCGAGCCCAACGTCTTGATTCTCGACGAGCCGACCAACCATCTCGATCTCGAGGCGATCGAGGCCCTGGTCGAGGGCCTGCGGCGCTACGACGGCACGCTGATCTTCGTCTCGCACGACCGCTGGTTCGTCGGCCAGCTGGCCGATCGCATCCTCGAGATCACGCCCCAGGGCGTGCAGGACCACCGCGGCAGCTACGCCGAGTACATCGAAGCCTGCGGCGACGACCATCTCGACGTCGAGACCGCGATTCTGCGCGCCAAGCGCGAGAAGAAGAACAAGAAGCAGGCGAAGGGCAAGCCGTCGACGCCGGCCGACGAGAAGAAGCGCGCCCGCGAGATCGGCAAGCTGCGCAAGGAGCGCGACGCGGTCACAGGCCAGATCGACGAGGCCGAGGCGCGCGTCGCCGAGATCAACGAGATGTTCTGCAATCCCGGCTTCTTCGACAAAACCGAGCCGAAGCGCGTACGTAAATTAGAGGCTGAGCAGAAGCAGCTCGGCGAGCGCATCGACGACTGGATGACGACCTGGGAGTCGCTCGAAGCGGAAATCGGCCAGCTCGAAACCGCGTAGGCCGAAGGTCATCCCGCCGCGGCGCCGGCCATCGTCTCGCCGAACGCCCATTCATCCGAGGAGGGTTCCGCCGTGACCGACGATCCACATTCCGATCTGCAGGAACCCGCCGTGCGCGCGGAGGCGCCGGCCGAGCCGGCGGCCGACGCGGCCCCGCAGCGCGGCGCCAACCGGCCGGCCGGCGATCTGCCGCCCTGGATGATCGCCATGGGCCTGGTGGTGATCCTGCTGTCGCTGGGCTTCTGGTGGTGGACCAGCCAGCCGACGACGCCCGAGCCCGACACGCCGCCGCCGGCGATCGCGACGCCGGATCCCGGCGCCGCGTCGCCGCCGCCCGCGACGCCCACGCTCGAGCCGCCGCCGGAAGACGACGCGTGGCAGCTGCCGCCGCCGCCCAGCCGCGCCGAGGCCGACGGCTGGCTGCGCACGGTGATCGGCGAGGCGTTCGCGCCCGAGAACGCGGACGGCAGCGGCGGGGGGAGCGACGCTGCGCGCACCGACATCAGCCGCTGGCTGGGCGCCGATCGCCTGATCGATCGCGCGGTCGGCGCGGTCAACCGGGTGGCGGTCGGCGAGAGTCCGGCGACGGACCTCGACATGCTGGCGAGCGCGCTCCTGGGCGAGCGTCGCGGCTTCCGGGCGACGCCCAACCCGGCGGTCGGCGACGCCTTCGTGATCAGCCGCGACGGCTACCGCCGCTACGACCGCGTCGTCGGGCTTCAGTAGTCCAAAGAAATACTGTATCATCGTTGTGAAATGCGTGCTTAGATTGCTATGATGAAGCAAACTTCTTGGGTGCTATCGTAAGTTATTGTTGGAATTTTTTGTAAC
>JBCCOR010000712.1:0-2760 GCA_039025295.1 Acidobacteriota bacterium | reverse complement strand
GCGGCGTCGCGCCGTCCACCGTCATGACGCGGCCGGCGAGCGCGGGACGCACGTCGCGGTCGGCGCCGATGCCGACCGCGCCCGCGCCGACCGCATCGGACGCAGCAGCGGCCGTCGCCGGCAGCAGGACGATCAGGAAAACGAGCGGTGCGAGGGGACCCATCAACAAGCGAGCGAGAAGCGGCGAACGCATGGCATCTCCAAGGCTACAATGACCGCCGCGCGCGTCGACGCGGCCGTGGGATGAGTTCACGGCGCGACGGGATGCGCCGACCGTACCCTGCCAACGTATGAACCGCACCGCGCTCTTCTGGGCCTACGATCCCGACGTCGCTTCCTTCCGCCATCGCCTGCGGCCGCTGGCCGAGGCGCTGGCTGCGCGCGGCTGGCACACGTCGATCGATACGCTCCCGCGCGGCCGCTACCTGCGCCGCATCGCCGCCCGCCGGCGCGCGCTCGCCGCGGCCGACGTGCTGGTGCTGGCCAAGCTCAAGCTCGGCGTCGGCGAGCATCCGCTGCTGCGGCATCTGGCGCCGCCGATCGTCTACGACGTCGACGACGCCGTCTACCTGCGCCAGCCGCGCCGACTCGGCGATCCGCCCCAGAACCGCTGGCTGCGCCGCTGGAAGTTCCGCGCCACCTGCCGCATCGCCGCGCGCGTGCTGGCGGGCAACGACACGCTCGCCCGGGAAGCCCGCGCCGCCGGCCTCGGTCCGGAGCGGATCGTCGACGCGCCGACGCCCGTCGCCGTGCCGCCCTTTCCCGAATCCGCCGCCGCCGCGCGCCGCGGCACGACCCTGGTGTGGATCGGGCGCCCCGAAAACCTGCCCTATCTCGAGCTGGCGCGGCCGGCGATCCTGGCGCTGCGCGCGCGGCATCCCGCGCTGCGCCTGCGCGTCGTCTGCTCGGCCGCGCCCGAAGGCTTCGGCGACGCGGTCGAATTCGTCCGCTGGTCGCCGGAGGCCGAGTACAACGCGCTCGCCACCGCCGACGTCGGCCTGATGCCGCTCGTCGACGACGGCTGGGCGCGCGGCAAATGCGCGTTCAAGCTGCTGCAGTACATGGCCGCCGGCCTGCCGTGCGTGGCCTCGCCGGTCGGCGCCAGCCGGCAGGCGGTGATCGACGGCGAGACCGGCTTCTGGGCCCACGGCGACGACGCGTGGCGCGACGCGCTCGGCCGCCTGCTCGACGATCCCGCGCTGCGCGCGCGCCAGGGCCGCGCCGGCCACGCCCACGCCGCCGCGCACTACGCCCGGCGGGTGCAGGTGCCGCGCGTCGCCGACGCGATCGAGCGGCTGGTCGACGACCGCGGCTGAGCGCACCGCGCAGGCCAGCGCGCGCGCTACTCGATCTCGCAGAGGCAGTGGGCGTAGACGCCGCGCGGATCGTTCCACATCGCCAGCTCGGCGTAGCGCGACTCGACGAAGCGCGCCAGCGCGTGGCGCGGCGTCATCGTCCAGCGCGCGCCGGCGTCGGCGGCCGGGCCGCGCCAGCGGACAGCGGTCTCGGCCAGCTGGCTGAACAGCTGCTCCTGGAAGGTGAGCTCCTTCGCCACCCAGGTGACGCGCGGATCGTCGCCGAGCGCGGCCAGCTGGCCGGCCGAGGCGATCGCCGCGTCGAGATCGCCGAGCTGATCGACCAGGCCGACGCGCTGGGCGTCCTCGCCGCTCCAGACGCGGCCGCCAGCGACCGCGTCGACCTCTTCGATCGTCATCTCGCGCGCGTTGGCGACGCGCTCGAGGAAATCGCGGTAGCCGTCCTCGATCACCAGCTGGATGGTCTCGCCGAGCTTGGGCTCGAGCGGCCGGTCGGGGCGCAGCGCGCCGGCGAACGAGGTCGTGCCGACGCCGTCGACGTTCATGCCGAGATAGCGGTTGAGCGGCTGGTCGATGGTCGGGAACAGGCCGAAGATGCCGATCGAGCCGGTGATCGTCGACGGGCTGGCCCAGATCTCGTCCGACGACGTGGCGATCCAGTAGCCGCCGCTCGCGGCGACGCTGCCCATCGACACCACCACCGGCTTGCCGGCGTCGCGCGCCAGCGCCAGCTCGCGCCGGATCACCTCCGAGGCGAACGCGCTGCCGCCGCCGCTGTCGACGCGCAGCACGATCGCGGCGATGTCGTCGTCCTCGCGCGCCTGGCGCACCAGCTTGGCGACCGTGTCGCCGCCGATCGTGCCCGGCGGCTGCTCGCCGTCGAGAATCGTGCCGCGCGCGACGATCACGCCGACCGTGCCATCGCTCGTGCCGGCCTCGCTCGGCCGCGCGTCGAGCTGGGCGACGTACGCGGCGTGGCCGATGCGGCGGAAGCCGTCGCCGTCCGCCGCGCGTCCGACCAGCTCGATCAGGCGATCGCGCACCGCGTCGCGATGGCTGAGCTGGTCGACCAAACCGTTCTCGAGCGCCGCCAGCGCGATGTCGCCCTGCTCGGCGCGCACGCGCGTCGGCATCTCCTCGATGAAGCGCGCGATCGCATCCGGATCGAGCGAGCGCGCCGCGGCGACGTCCTGCAGATAGTTCGTCCAGACGTCGCCCAGCCAGTCGAGATTGGCCTCGCGCGCCTCCTCCGACATGTCGTTGCGCACGTACGGCTCGACCGCCGACTTGTAATCGCCGACCCGGAACACGTGGTATTGGATGCCGAAGCGGTCGAGGCCTTCCTTGTAGTAGGTGCGGTACTGGCCGTAGCCCTCGAGCAGCACCAGCCCCTCGGGATGCAAATGGATCTCGTCGGCGGCGGTGGCGAGGTGGAAGCGGCTCT
>JBCCOR010000711.1:0-2773 GCA_039025295.1 Acidobacteriota bacterium | reverse complement strand
CGATGGTGGGTAGAGGCCCATCAAATCTGACGCAGCGCGCCTTACATGTCTTATCCGCTGGTGGTTAGATGCAACCAAACACCACCTAGACTACATGTTCTTGCACAAGGGAGTGTCATATTTTCCACGGGCGCTGTTCATGGGAGTCAGCGGCGCTGCGACGCGCAGCGCGCTGCTTGACACGACCGGCCCAGTTTGCCCGAGGGCGTGCGTGGTGGTAGAGCTGCACGGGTCTCCCCTCCCCTCTCTTTCGAGGCGGCCCGCAATGAGCCAGACGCTCCCACCCAAAGAGTACTTCGTCGTCGGCGCGATGATCATCGGCCTGCAGCAGTGGCGCGACGCCCGCCGGCTGCACTACGCCCAGCGCTTCGGCCAGCTCGGCGGGGACTTCGCGCGCACGCTGCGCGCCGAGGTCATGAGCGCACCGCGCGACCTCGGACCGTCGCGCGATCGCCTGCGGTCACGCCTGCGCGCGATCGAAGACGAGCTCGACGCGATCGGCGCGCTCGGGCGCGGTCCCGCGCACGGCGCGCTCGGGCGCGGCCATCTCGCCCTGGGCGAATACGACCGCGCCCGCCATCATCTCGAGCGCGCCTGGGAAGCCGGCGACCGCAGCCCGGAAACCGCCTATGCCCTCGGCATGGCGCTCGCCTGGCGCTACGCCGAGGTGCACCGCCAGGCGTCCCAGCTGACGGGCTCGACCCGCCGCGCCGTCGCGCTGGCGCGGCTCGAGACCGCGACCCGCCAGCGGGCGATCGCCCTGCTGCGCCACGGCCGCGACGCGGTCGACGCGGCGCCGGAATACGTCGAGGCGCAGATCGCCTTCGTCGAGGGCGATCTCGACACCGCCCTTGCGCGCCTCGACCGTGCGCAAGACGGCCGCCCCTGGCTGTACGAGGCGCCCATCCTGCGCGGCGACATCCTCGCCTGGCGCGCCAGCATCGCGCGCGATCGCAGCGACATGGACACCGCGCGCGCCAACCTGGAGACCGCGGCGCAGGCCTACGAACAGGCGTCGGCGTCGGCCGGCAGCGCGATCGAGGCCTGGCTGGGTCGCGCACGCGTGGCCATGCTGCGCTTCATGGTCGACGCCATCGCGGGCCTCGATCCGGCGATCGTCGAGGCGCACATGCGCGAGGCGCGCGCCCACTGCCAGCAGGCGCGCGCGCTCGATCCCGACGATCACCGCAGCTGGATCGCCGACAGCACCAACGCCATCCTGCTCGGCGTCTATCGACACAGCCTGCGCGGGCAGCCGATCCTGCCACTCCTGCGCGAAGCCGAGACGCTAGCGCGCTGGGTGCTCGTGCGCAATCAGCCGCCCTGGACCACGGCCGCCGGCCGCATCGCCTACAGCGAAGCCCAGCGCGTCCTCGGTCACGTCCAGTCGCGCACCGCCGCGCACCACGTCTGGGGTCAGCGCGGCGAAGACCCGCGGCCGTTCTACGATCTCGCCGCAGTCGCCCTGCACCGCGCGCTCCAGGCCACCCGCCATCAACACGCGGCGATCCGCCTGCGCCTGGCCAAGGTCCACAGCCGCCGCACCCAGCACGAGGCCGGCTACGGCGCCGATCCGCTGATGTCGGCACAGCGCAGCCTCGGCATGCTCCAGCCGCTGCTCGCGCAGGCACCCGACGATCCCGAGCTGCGCTACGAATCCGGCCTGAGCTGGACACAGGTCGCGGCGGCACAGTATGTACGCGGTGAAAATCCCGCTGTCGCCATCGATCGGGCGCTGGCGCACTATCGCCACTTGGTCGACGCCGCGCCGAACAATCCGCGCGTCCACGTCCAGACCGCCGATTTGCTCGCCCAGCGCGCCTGGCATCGCCATCGCCTCGGCCGGTCGCCCGGCGACGATCTGGCGCGCGTCGCCGAGCGCCTGGCGGCGGCCGACGCGCTCGATCCCGGCGATCCCTTCGTGTGGGCGCAGAGCGTCGATATCCAGCTTGCGCTGGCGCATCTGGCCTTGGCGCGCGGCGACGATCCGCTGCCCGCCCTGCGCGCCGCCATCGCCCGCCTGAACACGCCCCATCCGCTGGCGCGCGCCTCGGATCCGGCGCACAACGATCTGCGCCACATCCGCCTGGGCGCGCTGCTGCTGCGCGCAGCGCTGCTCGACGACGACGCCTTGCCGCTGCACCGGGCGCACGCCGCACGGCGCGCTGAAGCGCTCCAGCGCACGCTGACGGCGCCGAGCAACGGCGACGCGCGGCAGCTGCTCCTGCGCTATCTGCTCTGGATGCGCTACGCCCAGCGCGTCACCGGCGACCCATCCGTCATCCGCTCGGATCTGGTCGCGACCGGAGACGCCCAGATCAACACCCTGCTCACCGATCTGCCGCGCATCGACGCGTCGCGGCATCTGTGGCGCGGCGTCTGGCTCGGCCTGCGCGATCCGGAGACGAACCGCGCCGACGCAGCGCTCGACGACAGGGTCGGCGCCGCGTTCGACCGCGCCGTGCGCGCCAACGTCTGGCTCACCGAAGACGCCGATCTCTGGCGCTGCCGGCTGCGCAAGCTCGCCGCCGGCAGCGACGGTCCGCGGCTCTGCGCACCGCGCCCGGCCTCGGCGCGGACATGACGCTCAGCGCCACCGCTGCCGCCGGGGACTGGACGGATCGCCCGGATCTGCCACAGCGCTACCGCGACGCCGAGCCGCTGGCGCGCGGCGGCATGGCGGACGTCTATCGGGTGCACGATCCCATCTTGGGCCGCGCGGCCGCGCTCAAGATCCTGCCGACCGACCAACCCGTGCGCACCCCGCGCCGGG
>JBCCOR010000710.1:0-2783 GCA_039025295.1 Acidobacteriota bacterium | reverse complement strand
TCGACGATCCGGCGCAGGCCGACATGCTGACCGGCATGGCGCGCGCGCTGCATGCCATCGCCGACGGCATTGCGGCCCGTCCGGCGGAGCTGCCCGACCAGCAGGCGTTCCTCGACGGCTACGTGCCGCAGTCGCTGCAGGCGCTGCAGCGCTACGCCGAGATCCACCGCACCGGCGCCGCGGTCGATCCTCTGCTCAAAGAGCGCGTTGCCGCGGCCATTCCGCGCATGCACCAGCAGTTCCTGCTGCACGCGGATCCGGCGCGCGGCTCGCGCGCGGCCGAGCTCGAGGCATCGCTCGACGTCATCGACCTCTTCGACTGATCGCAACCAGGAGACGCACATGGCCTCCAAGGCAAAACCTCTCGTCGGTCTGATCTTGCTCCTCGCCGTTGCGGGCGCTGCGGTGTATCTCGTGCAGGGCGGCGGCAGTGACCTGCAGCGCGAAGCGCCTGCCGAGCCGATCACCGTCACCGGCTACCACGGCGGCGAGAAGAGTGGCTTCTTGCGCAATCCCGACGTCCAAGCGCTGCTCGACGACGTCGGCCTGACCGTCAAGTCGCGCAAAGCGGGCTCGATCGAGATGGTGCGTACGCTGCCGCTCGACGGTCAGGACTGCGTGTGGCCGTCGAATCGGGTGGCGGCCGATCTCTATCGCCAGACGCAGGCCGCACCGCGCGCGGTCGAAAACATCTTCCGCTCGCCGCTCGTGCTCTACGCCTGGGACGAGGTCGCCGACGCGCTGATCGACCAGGGCATCGTGTCGCAGCGCGACAGCACGTTCTACGTCGTCGACTTTCCCAAGCTGATCGCGCTGGTGCTCGACGGCACGCCGTGGCAGGACGTGGGCCTGCCGTCGCTCTACGGCGCGGTCAAGGTGGTGTCGACGGATCCGGCGCGGAGCAACTCCGGCAACATGTTCTTCGCGCTCCTAGCGACGATGATCAACGAAGGCCAGGTGGTCGGCGACGACGCGTCGCTGGCGCGGGTGCTGCCGGAGGTGGTGCGCTATCGCGAGGCGATGGGGCATATGGAGAGCTCGAGCGGCGATCTCTTCGAGAGCTTCCTGAACATGGGCATGGGCGCGCGTCCGATCATCGCCGGCTACGAGAACCAGCTGATCGAGTACGCGATGGCGAATCCCGAGCATCGCGATCTGCTGCGTCAGCGCATCCGCACGCTTTATCCGGTGCCGACGCTGTGGGCCGATCATCCGCTGATCGCGCGTACGGCGGCGTGTCAGCGGCTGATCGAAGCGCTCGAGGATCCCGAGATCCAGCGCCTGGCGTGGACCCAGCACGGCTTCCGCTCGGGCCTCGCGGGCGGCGCCGACGCGGATCCCTCGGTGCTCGAGGTGGTCGGCATCCCGCCGCGCATCGACGCGGTCGTACCGATGCCGTCGGCGACGATCATGGAGCGGATGGTCGCGGCGTTCGAGCCGTAGCGTGCGGGCGTCGCGTCAGCGGCGCAGGCCGGCCCGCGCGATCGCCCGCTGAATGCCCAGCGGCACGGCATCGAGCTGCCGCGCCGCGAGGAGCCGATCCCGCGCGGGCAAAATCGCGTCTTTCCGCTCCATCGGCATGAGGCGTTTGCGGACGTCGTACCAGACTTCGTCGCTGTCGTCGTCGAGCGGATCGATCTCGATCATGTCGACGATGCCGACGCATTCGAAGCGGACGTCTTTGTTCGGCCCATCGATCGTGTAGGTCTGCGCGTCGGCGTGGGCCAGCGCTTGGCGATAGGCGTCGCGCGCGGTCCTGCTGTCGACGTGGACGATCTGCGTTTGGCACGGGCGCATTGTGTTGCTGCGGCCGTCGGGCGTCGTGGTGCGCCACTGAAAGAGCATCTCGACGCCGAACGTCCGAACCTCCAGGTCTTCTGGATGGTTCAGCTGCGCGGGCGTGAGCCGCCGTCGGTCCCAGTCGACGGCGTCGAGCTTCTCGAACGGGGTGGTGTGCCGCCGTCGATTTTCCAGCGGACGCGAGACGTAGCGCAGCGCATGCCAAACAAGGTTTGCGGGCCGAGCCTGCGTGAAGCGCGCGAGTCCCAGGACGCCGACGTATCGATAGGGCATCTCGGCGCCGGTTGCGTGCGTGGCGGTGAACTCGACTTCTCGTCCGCGCTGGTGCGCCAGGTCGATGGCGCCTTCTGCGGTGGGGCAGGTGCCGAGATCGTAGATGTTCTCGACACAGGACCGCATCGGCCGCGGCGACTCGAGCGCCGGCGTCGTCCACTGGTGGAGCAGCTTGGCTGCGTAGCGGTAGGGCGTGCGTTCTTGGGTCATGGGCTCGGTCGCGTCAGGTGAATACCGTCACAGCACAGCCAATGCATCGTATCGCAGCGCTTGGGCGACTGTTCTGGTCGCCGCGACGAC
Source organism: Acidobacteriota bacterium (assembly GCA_039025295.1). GTDB lineage: Bacteria > Acidobacteriota > Thermoanaerobaculia > Multivoradales > J023 > JBCCOR01. Next base: position 410 of record JBCCOR010000710.1, on the reverse strand, counting down.
GACGAGTCGCGGACTGCCCAGATGGTCGGCGACGATTCGGTAGGTGGCGTCGTCTTTGACCATGGCGTCGGGCGCGTCTGCCCGAGTGCCGTAGACGAATCGCGCCGTGACGCTGCCCGATCCGTCGAGCTCGGCGATCGGGTTCAGGCGGTCTTGATAGAGCCATCCCTGGACGAGCACGCCGCCGACCTTCTTGCCGATCCGACGCCGCGCACCGTCGATGACGTAGTCGATGACCACGCCGGAAGGCAGCTCGACCCGGCGGAGACCGTCGAACGCGTCGTAGTCGTACGTGACGGTTGCCGCGCCCTGGGTTTGGGTCGCGAGATCGCCTGAATCGGTGTAGGTGAAGGTGCGGTCGCCGTACTGCCGGAGACGATCGCGGTCGTCGACGTCGACCTGATTCGGCG
>JBCCOR010000709.1:0-2786 GCA_039025295.1 Acidobacteriota bacterium | reverse complement strand
CAGAAGGTCGCGACGAGCGAGCACGGTCAGACGGCGTACTCGACGATCGAGCGCTACGACGCCCGCGGCCGGCTGCTGCAGGTCGTCGAGCCCGAGGGTGGCGCCGAGGCGAGATACACCTACGACGTTGCCGACAGGCTGCGCGTCGCGACGATCAGGCCGCGCGGCGGCGTCGCGACGCAGACGCGCCGGTGGGACTATGACGGCCGCGGCTTCTTGCTGTCGGAGGCGCATCCCGAGAGCGGCAAGACGATCTACAGCGACCACGATGCCCGCGGACGCGCGCACCGCATCGAAGACGGCACGAGCGATTTGCTCTACAGCTACGACGCGTTCGAGCGCCTGGTCGAGGTGCGCGAGGCGGACTCGGATCGCCCGTGGCAGTCGTTCGTTTATGGCACCTCGGGCCGTTCGACGAATCGCCTGATCGAAGCGATCGGCCACAACTGGATTCGCATCCCGTGGGCGCCGTCGCTTCTGACCGACGTCGCGGTCACCGAGCGCTACAGCCACGACGGCCCGGGCGGCGCGGTGTCGCGCAAAACGACCGCGGTCAGCGGCGGGCAGCGCTTCACGCAGGCGTGGTCGTACGACGCACTCGGCAGCGTCACGGAGCTCACGTATCCGCGCTGTACGCACGCGGCGTGCGCTGGCACTGGTAGCGAACCATCGAGCGCGCAGACGCGTCACTACAGTCGCGGCTACCTCGCCTCGATCCCAGGTTTGTTGAACGGGATGTCGTATGACGTTAGCGGGATGGCGACGCGCATCGACCACGCGAGCGGTCTGCGCGTCGACGTCGTCCCGGATGCGAGCGGCCTGCCGCGTCCGCGCGACATCCGCGCGTCTTGGCCGGCCGGTTGGCCGGGGGCTGCGGAGGAATCAAAGAACCTGCTGCCAACGGACGATCCGCTCTTCGTCGCCCAGGGCGTCGCCGTGCTCGGCGCGCATCGGTATGACGGCTCGGGCAACGTCCGTGCGCGCGGGTCGGAGTGGTACAGCTTCGACGGCGCGAACCGGCTGCGCTCGTTCAACCTCGGCAGCGGCTCGACGCAGGCATACCGCTTCGACGGCTTCGGCAACCTCAACCGCATCACGACCGACGGCGTCCATCGGACGCTGCCGATCCTGGCAGCCTCAAACCGCTTGGCAGCCGGCCAATACGATGCGGTCGGCAACCTGACGGCGTGGGGGAGCGAGACCTACGGCTTCGACGTCCTCGACCGCATGCAGGCGCGCAACTTCCCGGAGCGCACGCACATTTTCACCGTCGACGGCGAGCGGTTGTTCACGTTCGACTGGGATCCGCAGTCGGGCCAGATCACCGAGCGCTGGACGCTGCGCGATCTTGACGGCTCGGTCCTTACGACGTACGAGACCGACGGCGGCAACGCCGGAGCATGGCGCTGGACGCAGGACTACGTCTACCGCGGCAGCACGATGCTCGCATCGCGCGTGCGCTTCGATGATGGATCGATCGGCGTGCGCGACTACGTGGTGGATCATTTGGGCACGCCGCGCCTGATCGGTGATCGCTTCGACGGTTTGCGCACCCAGCACTTCTTCGGCTTCGGCGAGCCGATCGATCTTGCGGCGTCGCGCAGCGATCCCGAGCGCAAGCGCTTCACCGGGCACGAGCGCGACCTTGGTACGCGCGCAGGCACAGGCGGCGTGCAGATCGAGCTCGATTCCATGCGGGCGCGGTTCTGCAGTCCGTGGACGGCGCGCTTTTTGAGCGTCGATCCGGCACCAGAGAGCGTGAACGCGAAGATTCCACAAACCTGGAATCGCTACAGCTATACCTTCAACAATCCGATCAGCCTCATCGACCCCGATGGGCGCGCGGTTGAGACACCGTGGGACGCGACAAATGTCGCCTTAGGCTTTGCGAGTTTTGTCAAGAACGTAGCCGTGGGCAACGTTCCTGGAGCTGCCATTGATGCTGTAGGAATCACGCTTGACGTCGCTGCGACAGCAACACCCGCAGTACCCGGAGGAGCTGCTTCGAGCATTCGAGCTGCTCGACTTGCAGCCAACGTCAGGTTTGGTAAAGCATTCGAAAAAGCCGTGCTGAACGCAGTGGCGTTCAATAAAAACAACCGCCAGCTTACTATCCGTGGCAGCTCACGGAAATTTCGCATACCTGATGGTCTAGAGAACGGCGTTCTCTTGGAGATCAAGGGTGTAAAGGAACTCAGTTTAACGAGCCAAGTGCGTGATTTCGTCAAGTTTGCAGGAAGCAGCGGGCGCACAGTCGTTCTTGCTGTAACAGATAAAACGAAGGTTAGCAGAAGCTTCAATGAACTCATTGAGCAAGGGAAAGTTGTCATTGTGAGGTTCAAGCCAGAATGACCAATAAGCTTGAGGATGCCGACAAAGAGCGTTCCGCTGTCGCCGCAGAGCTCACGAGCCATGGTTTTCCCGTCGATAGTATCTGGGCTATCGGAAGTGATCTTGCCACACTGCGTGCTGCAGTACCTGTACTTGCAAAACTATTGCCAGATCTCCATTCGCGAGGCGCACGATTCGACATCATTCATTTGCTCACCAAAGTCGTCGGCACACCCGAGATTTTCATCAGGGAGCTCACTCGAATCGAGCATTTGATTCAAGATGACCATAAACTTCCCCATGACTTGACGACCTACAAGCGATCCGATTTGGAAAGTGCGTTGGAGTCTCACGAAGCCAAATCCAACGGCTACACTGATTATGGCTCGGACCTTGCCGAGTCAATTCGCTCGACGATGACGAGTGAATTCTTCGAAGATGTAGCGAGAATATTT
>JBCCOR010000708.1:0-2791 GCA_039025295.1 Acidobacteriota bacterium | reverse complement strand
TGGTCATCGCCGCCGATCCGCTCGACGACGCCTACCTCGCCGCGGCTGCGGGCGACGACGGCGCTGCCCTCACCGGCGCCGAGCGCGTGCTTGCGGCGCGTCCCGATCGCTTCGAGGCCGCGCTGCTGCGCGGCCGGCTGCTGCTGCGGCGCGGCGGCGCGATGGCCGACGCGGATCGTCTCGACGACGCCGACGCGGCGTTCACCGCCGCCGACGACGCCTTCACCGCCGCGGCCGCGATCGCCGGCAGCGCGCTCGACGCCCATCTCGGCCGCTGTCGTCTGGGCACGGCCCGGCTGGCGCTCGCGCTGCAGCAGACCGACGCGCGCTCCTTCGACGCCGACGCGTTCGACGCGCGCGCCGTCGCGCTGGTGGCCGACGCCGACGCCGCCTGCCAGCACGCGCGCGCCATCGCCCCCGACCATCCGCGGCCGCCGCTCGACGTCGCCGATCTCCATCTGCAGCACGTGCGGGTGCGCTATCTCACCGGGCGCCGGCCGACGCATGCCATGTACGGGGCTGCAACGACGTCTGCCCACATCGCGCGCGATCAGGCCGTCCGCGTCGGCGCGTCGATGGCCGACGCCTGGCGCCGACTGGGTGATCTCGATCTCCTTCACGGCAACATCGTTCAGCATCTGAGCTACGACGATCCGCGCCCGTTCTTCGACCGCGCGTACGCCCATCACACCCGCGCGCTGCGGCTCGACGGACATCCGCTCAGCCAGCTCGCGCAGGTGCTGGTGCTGAGCCAGCGCGCCAACTACGAGATCAGCCGACTGCTGCCGATCAGCACCCAGCTGCACCTCGGCCTGCAGCTGGCGCGGCAGGCCCATCGCCAGCTGCCGGGCTCGACCGCGGCCGCCGCCGAGATCGCTCGGTTCCACACCAAATTGGCGGTCGACGCGTTTCTTCGCGGCGCAGTTTTCGGCGATCACACCGCCGAGGCGCTGCGTCATCTGCGCCCGCTCGCACAGCAGGCCAGCGAAGACGCCAACCTGGCCATCTTGCTCTGCCAGGTGTATAACCTGGAAGCCGGTCATCGCTTCTACAGCGGCGAGGATCCCGACGCGATCCTGCACGAGAGTCGCGCCCACATCGAGCGCTTCCTGGCCATCCATAGCGATCATCCGGCGATGATGATGCTCCGCATCGACCTGTTCTACTACGCGCTGCTCTACAGCGATTTGCGCGATCGCTCGCTCGCGACGTGGCTCGCCGACTACGACGAAGCGATCAATCAACCTTCGTCAGAGCAGCTCCACGGCATTGTCGAGCATCGGGTTCTGCGCGCCGGGTTCGTTCTGCGCCAGGCCCTGCGCGACGGTGACGATCCCGCCGCCGCTGCGCGGCATCTGCGGATGCAGCTCCGCGAGCGCTACGCGCACGTTCAGCAGCATACCGTCGCTGATTTCGACGTGATCGAAGCCCATCTCTGGCTGACGTGGCTCAGCCTGCGTCAGGGCGAGCGGGCGCGCGCAGCATCGCATCTCGCAAACCTCGCCGACCTGTTCGACGACGCCGACGACAACCACACGATGGCCACGGCCTGGACGAACGTGCAGCGTGGCGCCTGGCACGCGCTGCGCGCGCGACTGGCCGCAGAGGCCGAGCTGGCGGCCGGCGTCGATGCGCAGCGCGCCGAGGCGCGCTGGGCGCGGGCGCGCGACGCCAATCCCTACGTCGAACCGTCGATCGCCTTCTGGCGCCGCTGGCTGGCGCGGCTCGACGCGTCGACCGACTGAGCCCGTCAGCGCGACGCGCGCGATCGCCGGACCACGGCGCGAACCATCGCGCGATCCGCCGATGGACGAGACCGCGCATCGGTCGCGATCTGCACCGGGCCCGGGCGGACGTTCGACCTGGGCCGCGCGATTGCCCGTTGCTAGGGTTTTCCGATGCAACGGGCAGATTTCGTCGGCGGTCGGTTCACCACCGCCGTGCCGCTGTCGAGCGGCGCGACGGCCGAGGTCTACCGCGCCTACGATGCCCATCTCGACCGGCCGGTGGCGCTCAAGCTGCTGCGCATCGACGATCCCGACCTGAGCGAGCGGCTGCTGCGCGAGGCGCGCGCCCAGGCGCGGGTGAAGCATCCCGGCATCTGCGACATCTACGCGGTGGGATCGCTCGACGGACGAGCGTTTATCGCCATGGAGCTGATCGAGGGCGACGATCTCGGCACCGCCGCGGCCGACATGACGCTGCGCGAGACGGTGCGGATCATGGCCGAGGTCGCCGAGGCGATCGAGGCCGCGCACGCCGCCGGCCTGGTGCATCGCGATCTCAAGCCCGCCAACATCATGGTCGAGACCCGCGCCGACGGCGCGCGGGTCGCGCGCGTGGTCGACTTCGGCCTGGTGCGCGACAGCCACGGCCGCCTCGGCGCGCGCGATCTCACCGCCCACGGCCAGTGGCTGGGCACGCCGCCGTTCATGGCGCCCGAGCAGGCGCGCGGCGATCGCGACGCCGAGGGGCCCGCGAGCGACGTCTACGCCCTCGGCGCGACGCTCTATCACCTCCTCGCCGGACGGCCGCCGTTCATCCGGCCGAGCGACAGCGAGACGCTTGCGGCGGTGCTGCGCGAGCCCGCGCCGCCGCTGCGCCGCTGGGCGCCCGCGGTGCCGACCGCGCTCGCGCGCATCGTCCATCTCTGCCTGCACAAGGCGCCCGACGACCGCTATCTCAGCGCCGGCGCGCTGGCCGCCGATCTGCGCCGCTTTCTCGCCGGCCGCGCGCCCCAGCTGCGCGGGCCGGGCTGGTCGGGCGGCGGCCGCGGCCGCGCCCGTCGCTG
>JBCCOR010000707.1:0-2799 GCA_039025295.1 Acidobacteriota bacterium | reverse complement strand
GCGTGCAGGTGGTCAGCTTCGGCGAAGAGAAGCCGTTCTGCACCGAGTCGAACGAAGCGTGCTGGCAGAAGAACCGCCGTTCGCGGTTCGTGCTCGGCCGCTGAGTCCTCGCGACCCGTCGGCGCTGGCCGTCTCGATGCCCGCGACGGCGACGCTTTCGACGCAGCATGATCGGACCGGATGCGGCGGCGCTGCCCGCCCGCGTCCGGTCCGTCGTCGTATGCGCTCGATGCTCGCGGCTGCCCTGCTGCTCGCCGCCCTGACGGGCTGCGCCAGCGCGCCGGAGCGCGAGCAGCTGCTGACGCGGATCGGCGAGCTGCAGCTCCAGCTGCTCGAAATGGAGCAGCGCATGGCGACGCGCGAGGAAACCGCGACCCAGGTCGCGACCGTGCGCGCGCCGCTGCAGACGCTGATCGACGCCCAGACCGCGCAGCAGGCGCGCCTCGATGCGATCAACGCGCGCCTCGATCAGCTCGAGCGCCTTTTCACCGCCGCCGACGACCGCTCGACGCAAACCGCGCAGGACGTCGCGGGCCTCGGTGAATCGCTGCAGGCGCTGCGGCTGGCGGTCGAGCGCGAGCAGATGCGCGCCGATCGCATCGCCGACGCCAGCGCGCGCAGCAGCGATCCCGCGCTCGATCCGCAGGCGCTCTACGATGCCGCCTACGCGCACGTGCGCGACGAGCGCTTCGATCTCGCCGTGCTGCGCTTCAACGAGTACCTCAGCCTCTATCCCGACGGCGAGCGCGCCGCCAACGCGGCGTACTGGCTCGGCGAGGCGCGCTATCGTCAGCGTCGCTTCAACGCCGCCATCGAGCAGTTCGACCGCGTGCTGCGTGAGCACCAGAACAGCGACAAGGTCGCGAGTGCGCAGCTCAAGAAGGGCTTTTCGCTACTCGAACTCGGCCGGCGCGCCGAGGGAATCCTGCAGCTGCGCGCGGTCACCCGCGATCATCCCGAGACCGACGAAGCGCAGCTCGCCCGCCAGCGCCTGCAGGCGATCAACGCCGACGGCGAGGACAGCAGCACGCGCTGAGTGCCGCGTCGGGCGCCGTGCGATGAGCGTCGGGCGCCACGCGTCTCGCATTGACCCCTATTTGCGATTGTCGTAAACTCTTGCGCCGGGTCGCCTCTGCGCTCCGCATTTCGCGTCGACTGCGCGGACCCACGCTCTTCACGCTTTCATCCGCTGATCATCCACGCCGACATGGCTGGACACAGCTCACGCATCCAAGGCGCGTCACATCGATCGCCCTCTTTCCGGTTTGGAGAACTCGAACACACCATGGCCAACACCAAGCAAGCCCTCAAGCGCGTGCGCCAGAATCTCAAGCAGCGCGCCCGCAACCGTGCGCACCTGAGCCGCATGCGCACCGCCGTCAAGAAGCTGCGCACCGCGATCGGCAGCGGCGACGCCGACACGGCGCGCAACCTGCTCACCGAGACCCTCAGCATCGTCGACCGCACCGCGCAGAAGGGCGTCATCCACGCCAACGCGGCGGCCCGCACCAAGTCGCGGCTGACGACCCAGGTCAACGCCCTCGGCTGAGTCTTCGGAACGACGACCGCGGCCATCGCGTCACGCACGCGATGCAGGCCAACAAAAAACCGGCGCTTTCGGGCGCCGGTTTTTTCATGGGCAGCGTATGCGCTGCGGGCTGCGCAGCCGCGCGTCAGAAGCCTTCGAGCAGATCGGTGACCAGCGTCTGCGCGAAATCCTCGGCGGTTTCTTCGATCGCCAGCTGCTCGCGATCGAAGAAGTTCGCACCCGACGCCTCGAGCTCGTAGTCCTGACGGAAGGCATAGCGGGCGTTGCGCCAGATCACGTCGCCCTCGTCCTGATCCGCCTGCGGCACGCGCTGAAAGCGCATGTCGGCGGTTATGGCGATCTCGAAGTTGTCGGCCAGGCCGTTGTTGTCGAAGGTCAGCGGCCGCACGTTGAAGCCCACCACCGCCCCGCGCAGCACGGCGTCGGCCTCGTCCGGCGCGTTGACCAGATCGAAGCGGCGACGGGTGACGAGCTCGCTGATCAGCGCATCGGTGAGAATCTGATCGACCTGGGCGCGCGCGGTTTGGTTTTCCAGCGCCTCGACGTACACGCGGCGCACGTCTTCGGGGATGTTGCTGGCAAGCCCGACCAGGGTGTAGCCGCAGCCGACCAAGAACAGCGCGGCCAGGCAGACCGAGAGAATGAGAAGCGAACGGCGGGTCATGGTGGACAGGTCTCCGTAGGATCCGGCGGCGCGATGCGCGGCGCGCGAAAGAAATCAGGGGGCGATGTGGTCGGGCCGCAGCTGCCGGGTCGGCCGGGTCGTGACCGCACGCGGCACCACCGTGCGTCGATGCGGTCGCTGGACGCGATCGATGTCGACGGGCGCGGCCGTCGACGAAAGGCGCAGCAGACGGTGTTCCCGGCCGTCCAGCCGCAGCGCGTGGCGCTGCACCGGCCGATCGGGCAGTCGAAGTTCGAGATGATACGCGCCCGAGGGCAGTCCGACAAAGTCGACCGCGCCGGCGTGCACCGGTCGATGATGCCGCGCCGTGACGCCGAGCAGACTCACTTCGCCGCGCGCCGCGTCGAGCCGCTCGAGGCGCAGCGCCGCGGCGCGCCGCCGGCGCTCGTGCAGGTTGGCGCGCACGCGCACGCCCGATCCGGCGCGCGGGGCGACGTCGATCGCCCGGCGATCGTCGCGGCGCGCGAGCAGCAGGCCGTCGAGGCCCGCGGCCGGGGCGACGGTGTCGGACGCGAGCGGCACGTAGCGCGCCGAGACGTGATGATGGCTGGTCATCGGATCGCTG
>JBCCOR010000706.1:0-2802 GCA_039025295.1 Acidobacteriota bacterium | reverse complement strand
GGTCGGCGCGGCGCGCCAGAGCGCCTCGTCGGCGAGATAGCCGAAGCCGTCGGTGCCGGCGTTCTGGGTCATGTCGTCGTTGAGGAATTTCACCAGCGCGCGGCGATGCTGCTCGGCGGCCTCAGCGAAATGCCGATGGCGCGCCACGTCGGTGCCGGCGACCGCCATCGACACCGCGCGCACGGCGAGCCGCGGTGAGAGCGCGGCGCCCCACATGTGCAGCTGCTCCTGACCGAGATAGCGCTGCCACAGATCGCCGTAGGCCGCGTCGTAGACGAGATTCGAATGTTCCTCGCTGGCCTGGAGCGAAATGCCGGCGAAGTTGACCGGCAGCTCGCTGAGGGAATCGACGCCGTACTCGGCCATCACCTCGGCTTCGAGCGCCTGCCGGCGCGCGGCGCGATCGCCCGCGCCGTGCATGCCCTGCGCTTCGTGCTCGGCGATGATGGCGAAAAATTCACCGGCCGTGGGCACGGGGATCACCTGCTCGGCCGCGTCGGCGACCAGGCGCGGCACGATCAGGGCCTGGAGCATCCAGAAACCGAGCAGAACGACCAGGGCGGTGCGCGCGGTCGACGCCCAGGCCGAGACCGCCAGCACGAGGCCGAGCCAGATCGCGAAATAGAGCGCATAGACCACAACCATCACCAGCGTGGCGACGATGCCCGAGCCGCCCGCGACCGCGAACGCCAGGGTCAGCAGGCCGGCGGGCAGCAAAACCAGCGCGAGCGCCGCGCCCAGGCCGAACGCCTTGCCGAGCGCCAGGGTGTGCGCGTCGACGCCGAGGGACGCCAGCTGCCGCAGGGTGCCGCGCTCGCGCTCGCCGGCGAACGTGCCGAAGCCGAGCACGATGATCAGCAGCGGCACCAGCACCTGGAGCGTGAAGGCGGCGGTCAGCTCGCCGAAGCGCTGCACCGCCGTGCGGTCCTCGGCGGGCCGCAGCGCGAACGGATCCTGCCAGTGCGCCTCGAGCCAGACGGCGGTGCCGAGGTAGGCATCGACGCCGCGGTCGAGCGCCGACAGCACGGGACGCGGCTTGAAGGCATAGCTGCCGAAGTGCGCCGCCGAGTGCGGATTCCGCGGACCCTGGCCGAGCCAGGTCGACCGCTCCTCCGCTTCGGCGAGCGCGATGGCCGCGCGCGCCGCGCGGGTCTCGAATGCGCCCGCGACGAGCCCGGCGGCGAGCAGGATCAGCAGGCTGGCGGCCAGCCAGCGGAAGCGGCCGTCGCGCAGCGTCTCGCGCAGCTCCTTGGCGGCGATCACCCGCAGCGGACGGATCGTCTGATGCGCCATGACGTCCGCCCCTCAGTCGCGCATGTGCGCGAGGTAGATCCGCTCGATCTCGGCGTGGTCCACGGTCGCGGCGTCGATCACGTCGAGCAGCCGGCCGCGCTTCATGATGCCGAGGCGATGGCTGACCTCCTTGGCGCGGAAGAGATCGTGGGTCGCCATCAGCACGGCGACGCCGTCCTCGGAGAGCGCGCGCAGGAGCTGGCAGAGCTCGCTGGCCGCCTTCGGATCGAGGCCCGACGTGGGCTCGTCGAGCAGCAGGGCGCGGGCGTTCTTGGCCAGCGCCACCGCGATCGCGACCTTCTGGCGCATGCCCTTCGAGTAGGTGCCCAAACGCCGCGTCGCCGCCGCGCGCTCGAGCCCGGCGCGTTCGAGATGCTCGAGTCCGTCGGCTTCGCCCAGGTCGTGGCCGCCGAGCCGGGTCAGGTAGACCAGGTTCTCGAGCCCGGTCAGGTTCTCGTAGAGCTGGACGTGCTCGGGGATGTACGCCAGCTGGCGCTTGGTCGCGAGCGGCTCCTGCGCGACGTCGACGCCGTCGACCAGGGCGCGGCCGGCGTCGGCTTCGAGGAAGCCCAGGAAGAGATGGATCGTGGTCGTCTTGCCAGCGCCGTTGGCGCCCAGCAGGCAGAAGACTTCACCGGGTTCGACCCTGAGATCGAGATGGTCAAGGGCGAGCTGATCGCCGTATTGCTTGGTGAGCTCGACGGTTTCGAGCATGGCAGCGTCTCCTGAAAGGTAGCGGCAGCGGGTCGCGGAATCGATGCGGCGCGCGCATCGACGCGGTCGAGCGTATGGCGGGCTGTACGGGCGGGTACGCGCGCGGTTCGCCGCGCTGATGGCAGGCGCGCCGCGCGACAGATGACATGCGCGGTCAAGCGGACGTCCGGCCGTCAGCGGTCCGGGATCGACGGATTCAGACCACGCGCGGCGGCGCGCGTGCGGCGCCGTCGCGACCGGGCGGGGCCGCCGGCAGGATGCTGCGGGAGCGCTCTCCGAGGTACGGCGCAGCGGCCTCGTCGGCCAGCGTCAGGAGCGGCTTCTCGAAACCGTTGAACATCAGCAGCTTGACGCACAGGCCGCACAGCGCGTGCCGAGTCGGCACCTGCGCCGCGGGCTGCGCCGATGCCGATGCCGGCGGCGCGTGGTTGCAGTGCGCGTGGTGCAGATGGTGCGCGCGGCGAGCCGCGTGCGATGCGTGATGGTGTACGGCCGGCGCGATCCCGGCCATCATCCACAGCAGCGCCAGCGCGGCGGCGAGGGGCCGCTGACCGGAACCGAAGCGCGAACGACGGGCGGATCGCATGATGGAACGATGCTATCCGCGCAGGCGGAGGGGCTCAAGCCGAGGGCGCTTGCCCCGGCGGCGTCGCCGCCGAGCGCATCGCGCGATGCGAGGTAACCATGGCGGCATCGCGGGCACCCAAGGAAGTGTCTGGGGTGCCACCCAACGCCAGTGGGAAACTTGCATCAGCAAGTAACTTGCATATACTGATTGGAAGGTGTGCCCTTCGG
>JBCCOR010000705.1:0-2806 GCA_039025295.1 Acidobacteriota bacterium | reverse complement strand
GGCCATCGTGGACGGGCCGAGCTGGGTCGTGCGTCCCGCGCGCGGTGGCGCGGGCGACGTCGGCGCGGTCGAAACCGACGGCGAGAGAGACGCGGCGACGCGCGTGCGGCGATCGGTCGGTGGTTTCGATTCGGTCATCGGGCGAGGGCCTCAGCGGATGGAGCGGATGTGCGCGCGTCGCTGCGACGCGCGTTTGCGCGCGTCGGGCGCCGTCGCTGTGCGCGCGGTCGCGGTGGAACGATCAGGCAGGCGACGGAAACGTTGTCGTGGCTGTCGGCGTCGAGCGCGGCGTCGATCAGCTGTTGGCAGAGCGCGTCGGCGCGCGTTGCGCCGTCGACGACGGCGGCGATTGCGCGATCGCGCAGCGCGCCGTGCAGCCCGTCGGAGCACACGAGCACGGCGTCGCCGTGGTCGAGCGGGAGCGCCGTGTGCAGCTCGGGCTCGAACGGGCGCGGCTGACCGACCGCGCGCTGCACGATGTTGCTGTCGGGATGGTCGAAGGCTTCGTCGTCGCTCAGATGGCCGGCATGCACCAGCTGCGCGACCGACGAGTGGTCATCGGTCAGGCGCACGAGCGTGCGACCGCGCCATAGATAAACGCGGCTGTCGCCGGCGTGGGCCCAGTGCAGGATCGGCGTGGCCGACGGACGCCGCTCGGCGATCGCCGCGGCCACGGTCGCGCCCATGCCGTCGACGCCATGGTGCTGCGCAGCGCGTCGAACCTGAGCGTGCGCCTCGGTGATGCCGCGCGCCAGCACGTCGCACCATGCGGTCCGCCGACGCGCCTGGACCGCTTCCGCACAGCAGCGGACGACCAGCTCGGCGGCTTCGCGCCCGTGCGCGTGACCGCCCATGCCGTCGGCGATGACGAGCGCGACCGCGTCGCCTCGGTCGATCGCAACGGCGCGGTCTTCGTTGACGGCGCGCACCGGGCCGCAGATCGAGCGGGCGGCAAAGCTCAGCCCGGTCGCGTCGGACAGGGCTGCATCGATCGAAGGTGAGGACGGCTTGGGTGCTGCGTGGGTCGAGAAGCGCATGATCGAGTCGGTAGATCCCTCGACCGGCGCGAGGGTTCAGAGCATCGTGCTCTTCATCAGGAAGCGCGGACCGACCGCGCCGAAGCTCACGCGGTCGACGACGCTGGGTGCAGCGCCGCCCGCGCGAACGCGGCGGAACGATGGTGATGGCGAATGGGGGATCGGTGGAGAAGGAAGCGGTGCGGCTCAGCCGCCGAGCGCGTCGGCCGGTGTCACCAGCCGTTCGAACGTCGTCTGCAGCGCGGCCGGCGGACGCGTCGGGCGGCCGCTCTCGCGGGCGACCCAGATGTGCTCGGTGGTGCCGGATGCGAGCAGCGGGCCGGGCTTGTTGGCGTCGTCGCCGCCCTTCGGCCGACGGCGGACGCTGTAGGCGAAGGTCAGGCCGCGGCTGGCCGCGCGCTCGACAACGCAGCCGACCTCGACGACGTCGCCGTAGTGCGCGCCGCGCCGGTAGCGCACGTTCACCGCCGTCACCATCAGGAAGTAGCCGAGCTGCTCGACCTCGGCGTAGCTCAGGCCGGAGCGCTTGCACAGCGCGGTGCGGGCCAGCTCGAACCAGATCGGATAGACCGCGTGGTGCACCACGCCCATCTGATCGGTCTCGGCGTAGCGCACCTCGGCCGCGATCGTCTCGACGAAGGGTGCGCTCGGCGCGCTGTTACCGGCCGCCGTCACGTGCGCTCCCGGGCGTAGCGGGCGATGGTCCAGAGAATCTTGTAGCCGGCGCGCACCGAGCCCGAGATCGTGCCGGTGATCTTCGACACGCCGACGCGCTTGCGGTACGACACCGGCACCTCGACGATGCGCAGACCGCGGCGCAGCGCCTTGACCTGCAGCTCGGCGGTCCAGCCGTAGTTCGGATCGCGCATGCCGAGGCGCTCGAAGGCGTCCCAGCGGATCGCGCGGAACGGACCGAGGTCGGTGTAGCGATGGCCGTAGATCAGGCGGATGAGCGTACAGGCGACGAGATTGCCGGCGCGCGCCTGCGGCAGGAGCGCGCCGCGCTCGCGCGTGCCCAGCACCCGCGAGCCGATCACCGCGTCGGCCTCGCCGCGGACGATCGGCGCGATCACCTGCGGCAGCTCCTCGGGATGGTCGCTGTAGTCGGCGTCGAGGAAGACGACGATGTCCGGCGGATCGTTGGCGCGCAGGTAGGCGAGGCCGGCGAGGCAGGCGCTGCCGTAGCCCTGGGTCGGCGCCGGCACGACGATCGCGCCGCCCTCGGTCGCGACCGCGGCCGTGCGATCGACCGAGTTGTTGTCGGCGACCACCGCGCGGCGCACCGGCGGACGCGGCAGATCGCCGAGCACCAGCGGCAGCGAGGCCTCCTCGTTGTAGGCCGGGAGGACCACGTCGACGGTCGGCGTCGAATCGGCTGCGGGCAAATCGTCGGGCTGCATGGGCAGGATGCTAAACTTCGCCGCCCGGAACCGCAAACCCCTTCGACCACGCCCGCACGCCGCCATGCCGCTCTATCCCTTCCGCGATCAGCGCCCCCGACTCGGCGCGCGCGTCTTCCTCGCGCCCGACGCCCACGTCGTCGGCGACGTCACGCTCGGCGACGACGTCTCGTTTTGGTTCGGCGCGATGGCGCGCGGCGACGTTCACCGCATCCGCATCGGCGACGCGACCAACGTCCAGGACGGCAGCGTGCTGCACGTCAGCTACGGCACCTTCCCGCTGACGATCGGGCGCGGCGTGGTCATCGGCCACGGCGCGATCGTCCACGGCTGCACGCTCGAGGACGGCTGCCTGATCGGCATCGGCGC
>JBCCOR010000704.1:0-2808 GCA_039025295.1 Acidobacteriota bacterium | reverse complement strand
CGCGATCCGCGCGGGCGGCCCGAACGGCGCGTTCGAGGGGACGAGCTACGCCGGCGGCATGGTCGACGCGGTCGACGACGATCTGGTGTGGGTGCGCGGCATGTTCGTGCGTCGCTACGTGCCCGCCGGCGCCGAGCAGGCGCTCACCGCCGCCGACGTCAACCTGATCGGCACGACGATGATCAACTACGTCACCAGCTTCTTCGAGGGGGCGCATGCCGGCGCGTCGGGCCGCGCGCCGGTGGCGGCGGTCTTCTGCGACGGCGTGAGCTACACGATCGGCAGCGTGGCCGCCGCGCCGACGTCCTACGCCACGCTCGCCGCCGATCTCGTGCCGGCCTTCCTGCCCTGGCTGCCCGACGTCGACGCCTGGGGCACGGCCTTCGACTTCCGCTGGAACCCGAACGGCGCGCTACTCGGCCAGCCGTTCGGCGCGCTGCGCAGCGCCGGCGCCGACGCCGCGTTCGAGGGGGCGACCTACGTCAGCGGTACGGTCGCGTCGCTCGACGACGATCTGGTCTGGCAGAACGGCTTCCATCACCGCGCGCCGCCGGCGCCGCCCGCGTTCGCGCAGGAGCTGGTGGTCGACGACATCGCGCAGGTCAACAACGCGATGTTCGGCTGGGTGATCAGCCAGATCGTGCGTGCCGGCGGCGACGACGCGGCGGCAGCCATCGCGCGCGGCACTGCGCCGCCCTATGACGTCACGGCCGTGCCGTCGATCGATCATCCGACCCTCGAGGGTCTGCTCGCGCCGACGTTCCTGCCGTGCGTGCCGGTCAACGACCGCTGGGGCGCGCCCTACGACTATCGCCTGAACGTCGCCAATCTCTTCTCGGGCGATCTCTTGGCGATCCGCAGCGCGGGCAGCGACGGCGTCTTCGAGGGCGATGCGTATCTCGTCGATCCGGTGCCGGGCGGTGAGCCCGACGAGGATCTCGTGCTCGCCAACGCGATCTGGCTGCGCCTGCCGAATCCGCTGATGCTCTCGGCCGACGGCTTCGAGTCGGGCGATCTGTCGGACTGGTCGGCGGTGGTGCCGTGATCGAGCGGCGGTGACCGTGCGCATCGGACGAACGATCGCAGCGGTGCGATCCAAACGCTGGGGGGACGACAGGCGTTCTTGTGCATAGAAGGACAGGCGCCGCTGTGGGCGTCCCATGCGCGGCCGCGCGCAGCCTTCGACGGATGCAACAACCCGAGAGGACATCCCATGCGCCATGATCGTTCGTCTCTGTTCACGCTGCTGCTCTGCTGTGGCCTCGCCGCGCCGTCGCTGGCCGCGGGTCCCGATCCCTACGCCGACGCCCGCGACGAGATCGACCGCGTCGGAACCGCGCTGTTTGCCTGGCTGATCGACAGCGCCGAGGCCGTGAACGCGCCGTCGTCGTCTGCCGATCCTGCGCGCCTGACGCCGACGGCGGTCGTCGCCGGCGGCGCCGGCACGATCGACGTCGGCGCGATCCCGGTGATCAGCGCGCAGGATCTCGCCGCGCTGCTGGTGCCGACCTATCTCGACGCCGTGCCGGTCGACGATCCCTGGGGCGCGCCCTACGAATACCGGCTGGCGGCCGATCCGCAGCTGGCGCTCGATCCGTTCGCGATCCGCGCCGGCGGACCCGATCAGCAGCTCGCGGCGTCGACGGCGTACGTCGGCGGTCGGGTCGACGCGGTCGACGACGATCTGGTCTGGCTGCGCGGCATCTTCGTGCGTCGTTTCATCGCATCCGGCCTCGAGGCGCGGACCACCCAGGACGATCTCGCGCGCATCGGCGCGGCGATGGACAGCTACATCGCCTTCACGTTCGGCGTGGACGCGCGGTCGCTGCCGGCGCCAGCGTCCGCGCGGCGATCGCCCGTCGGCACCGGCGCGATCGGCGGCGCGTTCTGCCCGGGCGTTGATTTTGCGATGGCCGCGGTGACGGCCGCGCCGACGCCCTACGCCGACGTCGCCGCGGATCTGGTGCCGCTCTACCTGCCCTGGCTGCCCGACGCCGACGGCTGGAACACGCCCTACGATCTGCGCTGGAACCCGAATGCCATCCTGTCGTTCGCGCCGCTCTACGCCGCGCTGCGCAGCGCCGGCGCCGACGCGCAGTTCGACGGCGACGTGTACACGGGCGGCACGGTCGCCGCGCCGGCCGACGATCTGGTGTGGCAGAACGGCGTGTTCCATCGCGGCCTGGCGCCGGATCCGGCCGACGCGTTTCCGCTGCTCGACCGCGACATCCGCCGCATCGATCAGGCGATGGTCGCCTACCTGACCGATCTGGTCGGCGCCGACGCGCCGCTCGAACGCCGCGCGTCCGCCGGCGCCAGCGTCTACAACGTGACGAACGTGCCCGTGATCGACACCGCTGCGCTCGAGATCGAGCTCGTGCCGTTTTATTTGCCGTGCCTGCCGTCGACCGACCGCTGGGGCAGTGCGTACGAATACCGCTTCAACCTGGCCAATCCGCTCGCGCCGACGGTGTACGTCATCCGCAGTCCGGGCAGCGACGGTGCGTTCGAAGGTCCGGTGTATCGGGTCGGCCCGGTGCCAGCCGGCGAACCGGACGAAGATCTGGTGCGCGCCGATCTGTTCTGGGTGCGCAACCCGGAACCGGCGATGCTGTCGTCGGACGATTTCGAGCGCGGCGATCTCAGCGACTGGTCGGCGGTGACGCCCTGAACGATTGGCCGGCCGCCCACCGTCCGCTCGGCGCCTCGGATGCGTCACGCGTCGCGCTGCGCGCCGTCGACGGCGTCGCGACGTACGGCGCGCTGGCGTCGTCGGCGCGCGCGCTCGGCGCGCGGCTGCGCGCGCGG
>JBCCOR010000703.1:0-2823 GCA_039025295.1 Acidobacteriota bacterium | reverse complement strand
GCTGCACGCCCTCGAGCCCGATCCGGCGCGCGCTGAGATCGCCGCGCGCCGCTGCGCCGATCTCACCCGCGCGACGATCGTCGCCGGCGGGCTCGACAGCCTCGGCGAAACGGCGCGCTTCGACCTGATCGTGCTGGTCGATCCCGATGTGCCCCGGCTGACGACGCACGGCGGCGTCCAGGTCGGCGGATTCGACGCCCTGCTCGCGCATCTGCGTACCCATCTCGCCGCCGACGGCGTGCTGCTGCTGGCGCTGCCCAATCCGCATCGCCTGCCGCAGCTGCTGACCGACGCCGCGCCGATGCTCGATCCGTCGCCCAGCGCCCAGCTCGACGACGGCGCGGGCGCGTCGCACGTCGCCGGCCTGCGCGCGCGGCTGCGAACGGCCGGCTTCGCCCGCCAGCGCTGGCTACTGCCGCATCCCGATCTGCTGCAGCCGCGGATCCTGATCGACGAGCGCGTCTACGACCTGCCCGACGCGGCCGAGCGCGTCGACCAGTGGGCGCGCACCCCGGAGGCCGCGCCCTTCGGCGCGACGCCGGCGCGCGGTGACCTGCGGCTGCTCCACGCCCGCGCGCTGCGCGCCGGGCTCGGCGCGGCAGTCGCCCCGGCGTTCCTGATCGTCGCCGGCGGCGCCGAGGCCGAGCCCGATCGCTGGCTGACCGAGCGCGCGCTGGCGTGGGGCCAGAGCGGTCGCCGGCGCCATCGCTGGCGGCGGCGCTCGATCATCGAAGGCGACGTCGACGGCCGCCCGGCGCGGGTGCGCTCGATGCCGATCGATTCCGCCACCGCGCCCGACGCCGACGACAGCGGGGAGATCGGCTGGCTGCAGCAGCAGGTGACGGCGGTGCGTCCCTACGTGATCGGACCGACCCTCGAACAGCGCGCGCGCGATGCCTGCTGGCGCCGCGACGTCACGGCCCTCGGCGACATCCTGCGCCGCTGGTCGGGCGCGCTCGGCCAACGGGAAGCGCCAGCCGGCAGCCGCCCTGCGCATCCGTACCAGCGCGGCGCGCGCGCGATCCTGCCGCCAGCCTTCCTCGACGTCGAGCTCGCCAACTGGATCGAGGACGACAGCGGCACGCTGCACCACATCGACGACGAGTGGCAGGCCGCCGGCGGCCTGTGCGCCGTACTCGCGCGGCTGCGGGCACTGTGGTACTTCGCACGCGATCTGACGAGCCAGGGCACGCGCCATCCGTGGTCCGACGACGGGCTGTCGATCGATCAGCTGACCCTGCGTCTGGCGCATCACGCCGGCCTCGAGGCCGACGAGGCCGATCTGCGGCGGCTGCATCACGCCGAGGCGCATCTGCTCACGCGGGTCATCGGCGGCGCCGTCGACGACCATCATGCCGCCCACGTCCAGCTCGGCGGCCGCGTGCGCGATCCGCATCCGCAGGACGGCGTCGTCGATCGCATGCTGTCGATCCTGCAGCAGTCGCTCGCGACGGAAACGCAGACGCGCGCCACGCTGCACGCGCGCGCCGAGCAGGCGCGGGTCGACGCGCTGCACGATCGCGACCGGCTGCTCGGCGAGCGCGACCGCATCGCGCAGGCGCGCGAGGCCCTGCTGAGCGAGCGCACGGGCCTGATCCAGGCGCGCGATCATCTGGTGCACGAGCGCGACGATCTGGCGCGCAAATACGAGCAGCTGGGCCAAAAACACGCTGCGCTGACCGCCCAACACGACGAGCAGCAGCGCGCGGACAAAGCCGAGCGCGCGCACCAGGCGCAGCAGCACAGCGACGCGGTCGAGACGCTCGAGGACACCTGCGACGCGCTGCGCCAGGCGCTCGCCGAGCAGACGCCGCGCCAGGTGGACCACGATCGTCTGATGCTGGAACACGCCCAGCTGCGCGAACAGCACGCGCAGCTGCAGCGCGAACGCGAGCGCGTGCACGAACAGCACGCGCAGCTGCAGCGCGAACACGACCAGCTGGAGCGCGCCTATACGCAGCTCGGCGATGCGCACACGCAGCTGGAGCGCGCCTACGCACAGCTCGAAGACAACCAGCGCCAGGTCGGCGACGCGCACGCGCAGCTCCAGCGCGCGTATGCCCAGCTTGAGGACAACCATGGCCAGCTCAGCGACGCGCACGCACAGCTCGACGACGAGCGTGCGCAGCTGCGCGACGAGCGCGATCAGCTGACTCAAGCCCGTGACGCGATGCGTGAAGAGCACGCGCACGCGCACGACGACATGCTCGGCGAGCAGGCGCGCGCCCGCGACCACGTGCACAAGGTCGAGTCGGAGAACGTCGTCCTGCACGCGCAGCTCGACGCCCTGCGCGCCGAGCACGCGCAGCTGCGCACGCAGGTGCAGGACGAGCGCATCCGCATCGAACAGCTGCACGCGAGCCGCGAGGCGCTGGTCGCCGACGTCGCGCGCCATCAGGCCGAGCGCACCTTCCTCACCGAGCACGTCGCCCAGCTGCGCGCGCAGCTCGAGGATCGTCCGCTGCCCTTGCCGCTCGCCGACGCGGTCGAGTCGAACGGCACGCCGGCGAGCGAAGCCGACGACGAGCCGGTCGCCTAGCCCGCGCCGCTCCTCGACGTCCCCGGATCGTCGACGCCGTCGAGCAGCGCGCGCTCGGCCGCCGACACCACGTGGATCAGCTCGTGGTGCCGCTGACGCCGGCGGTAGCGGTAGCGCGGCGGCGCCCCGGCCGCGAGCCGGGCGCGCAGATCGCCCTCGATCGCGGCCGCGCGGCGCGCGTGCCCCTGGGAGCGCAGCACGCGGCCGTGCACGATCACCGCGAAATCGCTCCACGGATGGGCGTCGCGCCGCTGCGTCAGGCGCGCGTCGGCCTCGGCGGCGCG
>JBCCOR010000702.1:0-2828 GCA_039025295.1 Acidobacteriota bacterium | reverse complement strand
GGCCATCGGGGGCTGGGGCCGGGGCGCGTGCGGGGGCGGGGGCCGCGCGCGGCGACGGGCGAAACGCTGACGGTTCGCCAGGCCCGCGCGCGCACGCCGATCCTCGAGGGGCGACCGCAGGAGCCGCCGCGCGCGCGGCTGCGCCGCTGGCACGACGGTGCGCCGGTCGACGATCCGGCGGCCGCGCGCGCGCTGGGCGCGACGCTGCGTCGCGCCTGGTCCGCGTGGCAGCCCGGGCACGTGCGGCAAGCCGTCGAACCGGGCGCGGCCGGTGCTATACTCCCGGAATCAACCGCGCCGTCTCTGGGTCCATAGCTCAGTGGTTAGAGCAGCCGGCTCATAACCGGTCGGTCCCTGGTTCAAATCCAGGTGGACCCATCATCGTGGCTGGCGGGCCCGCCCCGTCCAACAGCCGGCGTGCGCGGTGGCACCTCGTGTGATGATTCCGTTTCGTTGTGCGGCCAGGCGATCGCCCTGTGCGATAGGTCACCGGGCGCCTGCGCGAAACGCGTTGCCCCACTGTCGCTAGGAGAGTTCCTCCCTGATGTCGAGCCCGCTTCAGTCCATTGTCGCCCTTCACCACATCCAGACCGATTTGCGCGTGGCCGATGCCCGCCTTTCGACCGTGCCCGACGACATGCGCGAGTTGCACGAGGCGCACGGCGTCAAGCAGGCCGAGATCGACGCCGCGCGCGCCGACGTCGAGGCGGCGGCCAAGCAGGTGCGCGAGGCGCGCGCCGCGCTCGAGGACGCGCGCGCCAAGCTGGACAAGTACCAGTCGCAGGTCAGCCAAGTGACCAATCAGCGCGAATACGGCGCGCTGCTGAAGGAGATCGAGACCGTCAAAGAGGCGATCGCCGAAGCGGAGGCGCAGATCGCCGAGGCCGGCGAGCGCGAGACCGAGGCCGCCGAATCGCTGACGATGCTGGAAGCGAGCTTCACCGAGCTCGACGGCCGCTACCGTGAAGGAATGGCCGCCTGGGAGGCCGACAAGCCCGCGGTCGCCGCGCACGCCGAAACCCTGCGCGCCGAAGCCGACGCGCTGCGGGAGAAGATCCCGATGGGGCCGCGTCGCCTCTTCGAGCGCCTCGACGAGCGTCTCGACGGCTCGCCGGTGGCGGAGATCCTGCTGGTGCAGGCGAACGCCACCAACCGCACCTACCACTGCGCCGCGTGCAACTACCGCGTGCGTCCGCAGGTCGTGGTGCAGGTGCGCAACAGCGGCGAGATCCTGCAGTGCGATCAGTGCAAGCGCATCCTCTTCTGGCAGGAGCCGCCGGTCGAGGTCGAAGCGGAAGCGTGAGATGAGCCCGGACGGCGCGTCCGCGGCGCAGCTGGCCGCGCGCCGCGCCGCGATCCACGCGCGCATCGCCGATGCCTGCCGCCGCGCCGACCGTGACGCCGGCGCGGTCACGCTGGTCGCGGTGACCAAGACCCACACGACCGCGCGCCTGGCCGCGCTGCACGCGCTCGGCGAGCGCGTGTTTGGCGAGAGCCGTCTGCAGGAGGCCGAGCCCAAGCAGGACGCCCTGCAGGCGCAGCTGCCGGCCGACGCGCCGATCGACTGGCACTTCATCGCACCGCTGCAGTCGAACAAGGTGCGCGCGATCGCGCAGCGCTTCTCGACCGTGCATGCGATCGATCGCGACAAGATCGTCGGCCGACTCGACGCCGCGGCGCGCGCCGCCGCGCGTCGGGTAGACGGCTTTCTGCAGGTCAACGTCGGCGAGGAGCCGAGCAAGTACGGCTACGCGCCGGCGACCTTCGTCGACCACGTCGCCGCGCGTCACGCCGCGCTGGCGCGCGCGTCGGACGATCCCGCGTCACCCGGCCTGCAGCTCGTCGGCCTGATGGCCCTGCCGCCCTACGAGGACGATCCTGCCGCCGCGCGCCGCTGGTTCGCCCGGCTGCGCGCGCTGCGCGACGACCTGCGCGGCCGCTGGGGCGACGGCTGGCCGGGCTGGCTGTCGATGGGCACCAGCCACGATTTCGAGATCGCGATCGAAGAAGGCGCGACCCACGTGCGCGTCGGCACCGATCTGCTCGGTCCGCGGGAGACGGCGTGAGCGCGCCACCGCCGCCGGGCCTCGCCCGGCTGCTGCCCGAGCTGCCGGCCGACTGGCCGATGACCCTCACCGACGCGACCGGGCCAATCCTCGACGATCGGCTCGTGGCCGTGCTCGAAGACGGCGACCGCGCCGATCTGCGCTGGGCCCTATCGACGCTGCGCGCGGCCGGGCGCGACGAAGCCTGGCTGGCGGCGTGGCTCCGCGGCCCGGGTGGACGCCGGCTCGGCCGGCGCAGCCGCCGCTTTTGGGCACGTGCGCTGTCGACCGAGCCGACGCAGCCGTCGACGCTGGCGGAGGCGCTGTGGCCGCTCTGAGAGGCATCCGGTGAACGAACCTCTCCTGCCGCGCGGCGACGCCGTTCTCGCCGACGGCGACGATCCGCTGCTGCGCCCGGGCGTCGTCGACTGGCTCGATCGCCTGGCCGCGCAGCCGTGGGCGCTCGACGCGTTCTACGTCGGCGGCACCGCAGGCCTGACCGCCTACCTCGGCCATCGGCCGGCGTCGTCGCTCGATCTGATGAGCGGCGCGAACCGCCTGCGCAGCATCGACCGCCGCGATCTGCTCGGCCAGCTGCTCGAGATCGCGCCCGGGACCCGCGTCGAGACCGCGCGCGACGGCTATCTGCACGTGCGCGGCGGCCCGCAGCCGCGGGCGCCGCAGGGCGTGTCGCTGCGCTTCTTCTACTATCCCTATCCGCTGATCGATCCCGAGGAGATGCTGCGCGCGCTGCCGCTCGCCTCGGCCCAGGACCACAAGCGG
>JBCCOR010000701.1:0-2836 GCA_039025295.1 Acidobacteriota bacterium | reverse complement strand
TTTCTCGAGCGCGGTCGCGGCGCGCCGTCGACCGCGCCGCACTACGTCGAGGCGCTGCTGCATTTGCAGGACGGCGAACACGACGACGCGCTGCGGCTGGCGCAGCAGGCGCGCCGGCTGATCCCGTGGGAACACGAGGTCGACGAGCTGATCGGCGCGATTCACAGCGACCGCGCCGATGCGGCCTATCCGCGGGGGTTGTTGGCCGCCTTCTGGCCGAGCGCGGGCGCGGCCGACGACGCCTACCGCACGGCGATCGCCGCCGCGCCGAGCGATCCGCGCATCGCGCGGGCGCACTGCCGACTGCGGGCGGCGATGCTGCTCTACGCCACCGCCACCGCCAACGCCGCCGACGCGCCCGAGTCGTCGCCGCCGAGCGTCGTGGCCTACCGCGACACCGCGCGGGTGGCGTGCCTGCGCGCCCACCGCATCGCCCCGGATCACGCCGAAGCGTTCACCGAGCTGGCGTGGATCGCCCAGCGCTGGGCCGACCATCAGCTGTGGACGCTCGGCGAGGACAACCGCCGCGCCCTGCGCCGCGGCCGCACGCTGGCGCATCAGGCGCTGCGGCGCGATCCGCGCAGCGGCGCGGCGGCCGACGTCCTCAGCGATCTGCATCGCCTGCAGGCCGAGTCGCTGCAGACGCGCGCGTCGACCGACGACGTGCGTCCGTGGCTCGATCTGGCCGAGCGCTACCACCGTCACGCGACGCGGTTCTTCTTCGACGACGACGTGACCGTCCACCGCATGGCGGCGATTCTCTACGGCCGCGGCTACGCCGAGGTCGCCGCGGGAGTCGACGCCACGCAGACCTTCCAGCGCGCCGTGGTCTACGCCGAACGCTCGGTCGCGGCCGCGTCCGACAAGCCTGCGCGTCACTACAACCTCGGGGTGATGCGCAGCGCGGTCGCCCAGATGGGCCTGATGCGCGGTCGCGACATCCGTCCCGCGCTCGGCCGTTCGACCGACGCCTACCGCCGCGCGCTGCGCCTGAATCCCGACGACGAGCTCGTCGCCCTGCAGATCGCGCTGAACTACGGCATGGGCGCGCAGGCGGCGTTCTACCGCGGCGACGATCCGCGGCCCTGGGTCGCGCACGCGGTGGCGCGCATGAACGATCTGCTCGCGCGCAAGCCGGTCCTGGCGCATCTGCACGACGTGCGCGCCGGGCTGCTGGTCGAAGGCGCGCGCCACGTGCTCAACCGCGAGGAAGATCCGCGTCCGCTGCTGCGCCGGGCCGATATCAGCCTGCGGATGCTGGCGAGCCTGCCGCCCGGCTCGGTCAGCGGACTCTACGATCCGGCGTTTCCGATCTTCGTGCAGATCGAGCGCTGGTCGTTCGAGGCCCACTGGCGCTGGAACCAGGGCCAGCCGATCGAGGCGCAGCTGGCGGCGATCGATGCCCTGGCGACGCCGGCGCATCGCACGCATCCGACCTTCGCCACCATCTGCGCGGGCGTCGAGGCGCTGCGCACCAAGCGTGCGCTGACCCGCGGTGCGACGGCGGCCGCGACGCGCGCCGCCGAGACGATGGCCGACTGCATCGCGGTCATGGCGCAGCATCCGCGCCACGTGCCGATGACCGAGCTCGCGCTCTACCGCGGCATCCTGGCCCTGCTGCACGCCGCGATGGCGCCGCCCGAGACGCCCGAGCGGCAGACGCAGCTCGACGCGGCGACGGCGCAGTGGGCGATCGTCGAGCGCGAGAATCCTTGGATGCACGTCTATCTGACGTCGCTGCGGGCGCAGGCGCGGATGCTGGCGCGCGGCGATCGGGGCGTCGAGGCGCTCGCGCCGGTGGCGCTGCGCGCGGGGGTGAGCGGATGAGCGATCGGATCGACTACGGCACGGCGGTGCCGCTGTCGAGCGGCGGCACGGCGGAGGTCTACAAGGCCTACGACGCGCGACTCGGCCGCGCGGTGGCGCTGAAATTCCTGCGCCGCGACGATCCGCAGCAGGTCGAGCGGCTGCTGCGCGAGGCGCGCGCGCTGGCGCATCTGCCGGTGCACGAGAATCTGTGCACGATCTACGGCGTCGGCACGCAGAACGGGCGGCCGTACATCGCGATGGAGCTGATCGAAGGCGTGTCGCTGCGCGAGGCGCGCGCCCAGCTGACGCGCAGCGAGCGGGTGCAGGTGGTGATGCAGATCGCGTCGGCGCTCGAGCGCGTGCACGCGGCCGGCCTGGTGCACCGCGACATCAAGCCGGCCAACATCGTGCTGGCGCGCCGCGCTGACGGCACGCCGCGGCCGGTGCTGGTGGATTTCGGCACGGTCTGGCTGCCCAGCGAGGCGACCATGACCCGGCTCGGGCAGTGGCTGGGCACGCCGGCGTTCATGGCGCCCGAGCAGGTCATCGGCGGTCATCGAACCCTCGGCCCGGCCACCGACGTCTACGGCCTGGGCGGCACGCTCTACCATCTGCTGATCGGCCGTCCGCCGTTCGACGGGCCGGCCGATCTGACCCTGCTGCAGCGGGTCATCCACGATCCGCCGACGCCGCCGCGCGCGCTCGACGCCACGCTGTCGCCGGCGCTCGAGGCGATCGTGCTGCGCTGCCTGCGCAAGGAGCCGGCCGCGCGCTACGCCGACGCTGGGGCCCTGGCCGACGATCTGCAGCGCCACTTGGCCGACGAGCCGCTGGCGCGTGCCACCACCCAGCAGCGCACCTGGGACCGCCGCCTGCTGCAGCGCGCGCGCCGCTGGCGCACGCCGCTGCGCGCCGCCGCGCTGGTCGCGCTCGTGGCGGTCGCGCTGCTGATGGCGCTCGGCTACCGCGATCAGCAGCGCCGGACCGCGGTGCAGCGCTACGACCGCGTCGCCCAGGATCTCGAGGG
>JBCCOR010000700.1:0-2838 GCA_039025295.1 Acidobacteriota bacterium | reverse complement strand
CGCCCGGCCAACAGCTCGGGGTATACCAGCTGCTCGACCTGCTCGGCTCGGGTGGTACGGGCGCGGTGTACCGCGCCTACGACAGTCGCCTGGATCGCGAGGTGGCGGTCAAGGTGCTGCACGGGGAGCTCGCGCGCAGTCCGGGGCGCCTGCGCCGCTTCCGGCGCGAAGCGCGCACCGTCAGCGCCATTCAGCATCCGAGCATCGTCCACGTCTACGACATCGGCGACGCCGAGAGCGTCTGCTTCCTCGTCACCGAGCTGATCCGCGGCGAGACCCTGCGCGTGCGGCTGCGGCGCGGTGCGCTGCCGATCCGGACCGCGCTCGATCTCGGCGTGCAGCTGACCGAGGGCATTGCCAAGGCACACAGCGCGGGCGTGATCCATCGCGATCTGAAGCCCGAGAATCTGATGATCACCGAGGACGGTTTTCTCAAGATTCTCGACTTCGGCCTCGCCAAGCTTGCTCAGGGCGCCGACGGGGTGGCGCTCGGAGGCAAAGCGACCGTCGAGGCGCGCGTGCGCGCGCTGGCCGACGTGGCCGCGCGGCGCGACGCGGGGTCGGACGACGACGCGGTGTCGACGGCGACCGCCGACGCTGCCGCGCCGCCGCACGGTGCGCAACACCGCGAGCCCGGCTCCGACGGCGATGGCATCGAGCCGACGGTGGAGGTCGGCAGCCTGCCGCTGCGCACCGCCGAGGATGACGGCGACGGCGATACCGCGCGCGCAGACGACGAAACCGCGGCGCGCGACGACAGCGACGATCTCGCTGGCACGGTCAGCTACATGGCGCCGGAGCATCTGCGCGGTGAGCAGCTCGACGTGCGCAGCGATCTGTTCAACGTCGGTCTGCTGCTCTACGAAATGGTGACCGGGCAGCGGGCGTACCGCGAAGAGAGCGCGATCGAAACCCTCAACGCGCTGCTGCGCGATCCGCCGACGCCGGTGCAGCAGCTGAATCCGCAGGTGCCACCGCCGCTGGTCTGGATCATCGAGCGCTGTCTGTCGTCGAAGCCGGCCGACCGCTATCCGTCGGCCTGGACGCTGGCGCGCGAGCTGCGGCTGGTGCGCGACCGCCTGCTCGATGCGAGCACCTCACACGACGTGATCTCGTCGGCGTCGTGGCGCGTGGAGCTCGACAAGCTCAACGAGCGCCGCCGTCAGCGCCGCTGGCGTCGGCGTTCCATCGGCGTCGGCGTCGTGCTGCTGACGTTCGCCATCGGTCTGATGGTGGCATTCTTCGTGATCCGGCCGCTGCCGTCGCCGCTGGTGCAGCTGAGCGCGGCCGGCGGCCAGCTCGAGCTGCTGCACGGCGACGACGGCGCGATCGAAGACTTCACCCTCAGCCGCGACGGCACGCTCTTCGCCTATACGGTGCGCGCCAGCGATGGCAGCCATCTGATGCTCGGCCGCGTCGGCGGCGGCGATCTGCTGATGCTCGACACCGGCGGCCGCTGGGCGGGCAATCCCGCGTTCTCGCCCAGCGGCGATCAGATCGCATTCGCCCGCCGCACCGACGCCGAGCCCGGCACCGAGATCTGCATCATGCCGACCCTGGGTGGGAGTGCCCAGGTCGTTGTGCGCCACGGCACGATGCCCGCCTGGAGCCCCGACGGCCAGCACCTGGTCTTCGTGCAGCAGCTGCCCGACGTGAAGGCGGCGCTGGTCACGCTCGATCTGGCCAACGGCGATCTGCGGGTGCTCCTGCGCGCCGATCGCGACCATCCGATCCTGCGCGCGCCGGCGTGGTCGCCGCGCGACGATCTGATCGTGGTGCGCCGCAGCGTCGATGAGATCGGCGGCGCGCTGTGGATCGTGCCGCTGCGCACCAACGCCGAACCCGCGTCGCTGGTGGTGCCGGACGAACCGGCGATCTACGCCGACGAACCGGCGTTCACGCCCGACGGCGGCCACGTGGTGTACGTGTCGAATCGCGGCGGCGCGCGCAACCTGTGGTCGGTGCCGATCGCCGGCGGCGCGCCGACCCGACTGACCCGCGGCGCCGGTCCCGACAGCGCGCCGGTGGTGGCAGCCGACAACAGCATCGCCTTCGTCAACGCGCGCACGCGCTAAGGCCTGTTCGTCCACGAGCTGAGCACCGGCAGCGCGCGCGAGATCTTCCGCCACGTGGCGCATTTGGGCTCGCCGGCGCTCGCCCCCGACGGCGCGAGCGCGGTCTTCGCCCGCGCCGAGACCGACGGTGGCTGGGATCTGTGGCAGATCGATCTGGAGGGCGTGCGGCCGCAGCGCCTGACCCGCAGCGGCGATGCGATGTACGTGCGTCAGCTGCCCGACGACGATCGTCTGCTGGTGACCAGCTACAGCCAGCCGCGGCAGATGTCACTGCTGCCGCGGGCCGGCGGACCGGCGCGCGCGCTGATGACGGGCGTACAGGCGATGACCGTCGACGGCAACGAAGCGCCGGGCGAGGGCTTCGGCGACGTCGACCCGACCGGGCGCTGGCTGACGTACGTTGCGCCCGATCCCGGACGCGGCAACGCGCTCTACGTGCGGCCGCTCGGCGGCGGTCGCGCGCGGCAGCTGGCGGCGCAGGGGGCGCTGCCGCGCTGGTCGCCGGACGGCCGCTGGATCGCGTACGCCCGCGATCGCAGCCTGCGGCGCGGGATCTATCTGGTGGCGGCCGACGGCGGCGACGAGATCCGCCTGACCGAAACCGGCGGCTGGCCGATCTGGTGGCCCGACGGCGGCTCGCTCGCCTACCTGGCTTTCGACGCCCGCGGCCAGCAGGTGATCCGGCGGGTCGAGATACCCGGCGGACGCGCGCTGCCGGGACCCGCGGTGTCATTCCAGGGCGTGCGGCAGCCGTTCGACATCG
>JBCCOR010000699.1:0-2850 GCA_039025295.1 Acidobacteriota bacterium | reverse complement strand
GGTGCCGCTCGAGCGGAAGATCTCGGCCGCGGGCAGGAGCGCCAGCGCGTGCCGACGAAATGCCGCGGTCGGCACCGCGGGCACGTCGCGCCAGTCGGTGATCGCGTCGGGCGTGGTGCCGCGCGTGGCGCACAGCCGACGAAAGGGCGCGAGGTGGTCGTACTGCAGGCGGAAGACGTCGTGTGCGAGCGCGTCGAAGTCGTCGGCGCCTGAGTCGGCGACGAAGCGCGCGACGCGATCGCGCAGCTGCCGCGCCGCGCCGGTCAGGCGTCGGCCGGCGGCGTCCACGGATCGGTCAGCGCCTGGCGCACGACGTCGACCGCTTCGTCGACGGCGATGCGCGCCTGCTGGCGGTCGTCGCGATGGCGGATCGTCACCGTGCCGTCCTCGGCGGTCTGGCCGTCGACGGTCAGGCAGAACGGCGTGCCGATCTCGTCGTGGCGGGCGTAGCGCTTGCCGATCGAGTGCTGGGCGTCGTACTTGGCGTTGATGCCGGCGGCGAGGAAGCTCTCGACGATGCCGCGCGCGACCTCGGGCATGCCCTGCTTCTTGACCAGCGGCAGCACGCCCGCCTTGATCGGCGCCAGGCGTGGATGCAGGCGCAGCACCGTGCGCGCGCCCTTGCCCTCGGCGTCGGCGGGCTCTTCGTGGTAGGCGTCGCAGAGCAGCGCCAAAACGCCGCGCGTCGCGCCGGCGGCGGGCTCGATGACGTGCGGCACGTAGTGCCAGCCCTTCTTGCCGGTCTCGGGGTTCTCGGCCTCCGGATCGAAGTAGGTCAGCTTCTTGCCCGAGCCGGCGGCGTGCGCCTTGAGGTCGTAGTCGGTGCGCGAGGCGATGCCCTCGAGCTCGTCCCAGCCCCACGGGAAGCGGTATTCGACGTCAAAGCAGCCGTTGCTGTAGTGCGCCAGCTCGTCGTCGCCGTGCGGACGCAGCCGCAGCGCGTCGCCCTGCAGACCGACCGACCGCCACCAGTCCATGCGCGCGGCGGTCCAGTAGTCGAGGTATTTCGGGCCCTCGCCGGGCATGACGAAATACTCCATCTCCATCTGCTCGAACTCGACCGAGCGGAAGATGAAGTGCTCGACCGTAACCTCGTTGCGGAACGAGCGGCCCATCTGGGCGATGCCGAAGGGCACCTTGGCGCTGGTCGACTGCAGCACGTTGGGGAACTGCACGAACATCGCCTGCGCGGTCTCGGGGCGGAGATAGACCGCGCTCGACTCGAGGGCGCCGTCGACCGCCGCGCGCACGGCCGCGTCGTCGCCGCCGTCCTCGATCGTCTCGCGCACGGCGCGGATCAGCTCGCCGACCGGATCGACCGGCCCCATCGAGGTGCGGAACATCAGGTTGAACTGCCGCTCTTCGCTCAGGTAGGGCGAGCCGCAGTTCGGGCAGACGTAGCCGCGCGCGCCGGCGACCGCGCCGCGGATGGTCTTGCCGTCGCGGACGAAGGTGGTGTCGGGATCGATGCGCGCCAGGCGCTCCATCGCGGCCTTGGCCTTGCCCTTGTCGGCGAAGGTCATCAGCGCGACGTCGCCTTCAGCAGCGCGCGGCGCCTTGTCGGCGCGGAAGCGCTCGCCGCACACCTTGCAGTCGACCAGCGGATCGCTGAAGCTGGCGAGATGGCCGCTCGAGCGCCACACCTGCGGATGCATGATGATCGAGGCGTCGAGGCCGACGATGTCCTCGCGGCTGTGGACCATCGCGCGCCACCATTCGTTCATCAGGTTGCGCTTGAGCTCGGCGCCCATCGGGCCGTAGTCGTACGACGAGCGCAGCCCGCCGTAGATCTCCGAGCTTTGGTAGACGAAGCCGCGTCGCTTGCACAGCGACACGATCTTTTGCATGACGTTGGATTCGTTGGCGCTCACGGCGGATATCCTCAGCGGACAGGGCGATCGGACGAAGGGGCGGGGCGTATGAATGCTGCGCCGTAGAATGCGCGAAGCGGGCCGCGGCGTCAACCGCCGGCGTCCGCGCACGCCATGGAACCACGCATCGCGACCCTGCCGCATATCGGGGTTGTGCGATCGGAGCGAGCCACGACCCAATCATGCCGATTTCGCGCAAGAAGTTTCCGCCCTGCCCGATCGAACGCACCCTCGCGGCGCTCAGCGGCCGCTGGAAGGCGATGATCGTGTGGCAGCTGTTCGACGCGCCGCGACGCTATTCGGATCTGGCCGACGCCATCGACGACATCACGCCGCGCGCGCTGACCTACGCGCTGCGCGAGCTGGAACAAGACGGCGTCGTCGGCAAGCACGAGGGCCGCTGGCAGCTGACAGCGCTCGGCGCCGCACTGGAAGCGCCCATGCGTAGCCTCTACGCATGGGGCGAGCGGCACGCGCTCGCCTTCCCGGACCGCTAGGCGCGTCCGGGGAAAACGTTTTCCGTAGCCTCGACCGCCCTCTCCCTGCCAGGCTGATCGTGCGCGGTGCCCACGCGGGAGACGCGCTCCCCGCATCGCGCCCGGACACAGGCCCGAGGAGACCCACCATGACGCAACGATTCTGCCTCGTCACCGGCGCCGGCCGGGACATCGGCCGCGCGACCGCCGAGGCCCTCAGCGGGCCCGGGGTCCACACCCTGCTGCACCACGCCGCGAGCGCGGCCGGCGCGCGCGAGGCGCTCGCCGCCATCCGTGCGGCCGGCGGCGACGGCACGCTCATCCACGCCGACTTTGCCGATCCCGAAGCGATCCAGCGGTGCGCCGCCACCATCCGCCAGATCCTCGGCGACGGGCATTTGCACACGGTGGTACACAACGCCGCGATCGCCGCGGCAACCCCGCTGACGGACGACGTCGCGGGCGTCGCCCAGGCGATGCTGAACGTCAACGTGCTGGCGCCG
>JBCCOR010000698.1:0-2851 GCA_039025295.1 Acidobacteriota bacterium | reverse complement strand
CACCAGCGCGTAGTCAAGGTTCACGTCGAGCTGCACCAGGGTCGACGAGGTCGCGACCACCGTGCCGGCGCAGGCGCCGTTGGTCCGGCAGGCTGGGGCAAGCGCATCGCACTTCACTCAACTCATCCGCAGAATCCTTCGGGCTTTGCCGAAGTCGACAGCATCTCGGCCCCGCGCTGCGGCGGCACGGGCAGCGACATCGCGTACTACGCCGACACGCAGGGTGGCTCGTCGGGCTCGCCGGTGCTCGCGTTCAGCGACAATCGGGTCATCGCGCTACACCACTGCCGCGGCGATCTAGCCTGCACGTCGAGCGGTGGTGATGGGAACCGGGGTGTGCCGATTCAGCACATCATCGCCGATCTGGGCGGCAACCTGCCAACCTTCGCGCTCGGCGGCTGTCCGTGGCCGGTTGGCCATGAACACTACTGCCGCGACTGTGGGCTGTGTGGTGACGGAGAAGGGGACTGTGACACGGTCGGCGAATGTGCGGGAGGCCTACGATGCAACAGCAATGTAGGCGCGAATTACGGATGGGCCAGCTGGATCGACGTGTGTGAGTCTCCACCTGACCCTCAGTGTCTCAACGACTGTCTGAACAGCTTCAATCGATGTCAGAATGAAACCTGCGGCATAGGTGTCGATCCAAACATGTGCGACGATTTTTGCTTCGTTGAATACGACGAGTGCCGCGCGCGCTGCTGATCGCTGATCGGAACGCGATCGCCTGAGCGCGATCGAGAAACGGCCGGCGGGGGACAACCTCGCCGGCCGTTGTGCGTCGGGATGATCGGTGCCGGACTTCAGCGCCGGCGCCGCCGCGGTCGGCGCGCCGACCCGCTGTCATCCGGCTCGGACGTCGTCGGCTGCGGCAAGCCGGTCGGGTTGTCGGGCGTCGCGCTGAGGCCGGGCGGGCTGGTCGCGGTGGGGTTGGTGCCCGGCGGCAGGGCGCCGCCGAGCAAGCCGCCGGGCGGTGCCGCGCCGGACGGTACCGCGGGAGACGGTGGGGCTGCGGCTGCGGCCGGTGCGACGGCTGCGGCCGGCGCCGCGGTCTGCGGCGCGCCGACGTTCGGATCGGTGTCGTCGTACGCGTATCCGTCGTCGTCCTCGTCGTCTTCGTCTTCGTCGTCCCACGCGTCCTCGTCGTCGGCCGGCACCGGCCGCGACGGCGGGCCGCCGTCGGTCATCAGCAGGGCGACGCCGAGCAGGCCGAAGCCGGCGAGATGGACGTAGGGCACGGCCATGCCGGCGATCGAGAACGCGACCGGGCCGACGACCGGCAGGAAGAGCGCACCGGCGCCGGCGAAGAGCAGCAGGCGACCGAGCCAGCCGAGCGGTGCCCACAGCTGGCCGGCGAGCGCGGCGGCGAGCGCGGCCGTGCCGATCGCGACCAGCAGCGTGGTGAGCACGATCTCGATCAGCGGCGCCTGCGTGCCGTCGGGTGCGAGCATCAAGAGTGCCGGTCGGTAGACGAAGAGGAAGGGCAGGATGAAGCCGATCAGCGCCGCGCGGAACGCGGCGAAGGCCGTGCGCATGATGCCGCTGCCGGCGATCGACGCGGCGGTGTAGGCGGCGAGCGCGACCGGCGGCGTGACCATCGACATCAGGCCGAAGTAGAAGATAAAGAGATGCGCCGCCAGCGCCGGCACGCCGAGCTCGCCCAGCGCCGGGCCGACCAGCGTCGCCAGCAGCAGATAGCAGACCGCCGACGGCAGGCCCATGCCGAGCACGATCGACGACACCATCAGCAGCAGCAGCGCCAGGAAGAGATTCTGCTCGGCCAGCGGCAGCAGCGTCGACGGCAGCTTGGTGCCGACGCCGGTGAGCGTCACCACGCCGATGATGATGCCGACGCAGGCCGCGGCCGCGATCAGCGGCAGGCCGTTCTTGGCCGTCCGGCGCATGACGTCGACCAGGCGCTTGGGCGTGATCCGCGTGTGGTCGCTCAGCTGGCCGAGGGTCAGCGGCACGAGCATCGCCCAGCTGACCGCGCGGAACACCGTCGAGCCCTGCAGGAGCATCGTCACCAGCAGGCCGAGGCTGCCGAGAAAGATCACGCCCTCGAGCAGGCCGGGCGCGGCCGCCTCGGCGCGCGCCGGACCGCGCGCGCCGATCCGCGCCCGCGCCGTCAGCTCGGCCTCGGTTTCGGCGTTCATGCGCGCCCGACGTGCGACGAACGTCGGCCGCAGCGCCGAGAAATGCGCGAGCAGGAAGAGCGTGAGGTAGTAGAGGATCGCCGGCAGGATCGCCGCGCGCAGGATCTCGACGTAGGTCACCGGCGGCTGGATGATCTCCAGCATCATGTAGGCGCCGGCGCCCATCACCGGCGGCACCAGAGCGCCGCCGGAGCTGGCCGCGGCCTCGATGCCCGCCGCCTGGTGGCGCCTGAAGCCTCCCGAGCGCATCAGCGGGATGGTGAACGTGCCGGTGGCGGCGGTGTTGGCCACGGCGCTGCCCGACAGCGACCCCATCAGCCCGCTCGACAGGATCGCCACCTGGGCGGGGCCGCCGGCGCTGCCGCCCAGAAGCCGACGCGCCGAGTCGATCACGAAGCGGGTGGCGCCGGTCATCTCGAGAAGCGCGCCGAAGACCACGAAGAGAAAGACGTAGGTGAACATCACCTTGAGGGCGACGCCGAAAACCCCCTGGGCGTGCAAAAAGGCCTGGGCCACCACCCGCTCATAGCCGTAGCCGCGGTGCGGAAAGAGCCAGTCGGGCATGTGCTGACCGCCGTAGGCGTAGGCCAAAAACGCCAGGGAGAGAATCGGCAGCGCCGGGCCCACCGCTCGCCGAGCGGCCTCGAGCACCAGAATCAGGCCGAGGACCCCGATCCAGATATCGACCGCTGTTT
>JBCCOR010000697.1:0-2865 GCA_039025295.1 Acidobacteriota bacterium | reverse complement strand
TCTCGGTGTCGGTGACGGTGATCGTGTACTCGACGTTGGTCGTCGCCGCGGTGAACACCCAGAAGCTGTTGAAGGGGCTGTCGCAGGCGTCGAGCACCTTGATCATCAGCTCCCAGTTGTCGGGTGCGAAGAAGTAGAACACCGCCGAGTCGTGGGACTGGGTGACCAGCTTGCCGGTGCCGCGGTTGCCGTCGAAGTCGGCCCAGGTGACGTCGACGCGGAAGCGGTTGTCCTGCAGGAAGACCTCCTGGCTGGGCGACGATGCGACCGCGCCCTGGTTGGGCGCCGCGTCGGTCGATTCGGCGAGCGTGCCGACGATCGCGGCGACGTCGACGTCGACGTCGCCGCCGAGCAGCGCGAGCGGGATGCGCACGGTCGCGTTCGCGCCGTCGATCACCAGGTTGGCGAAGCCGATCCGCTGATCGGCGACGTCGTCGAAGACCTCGACCGCGCCGCCTTCAAAGGTGCGCAGATCGACGTAAGCCTCGTTGCCCATGCCGGTCTGGCCGTCGTCACCGCGCAGGAAATCGGTCCACGGCACGACGCCGGTGGCACCGCTCTGGTCGAGATCGAGATCGATGAAACCGTCGAGCGCGTTGGGCTGGCCGCTATCGGGCGCGCTGACCGGCCCGGCGAAGGTGAGGGTGACCTCCAGGTTGTTGCCCACCACGGTCGCGCCGAGCTGGGTGACGTCGAGCTGGACGGCACCTTCGCCGAAGGTGTCGCCGACCGGATCGCCGGCCAGGCGTTCGCCGCGTACGGTCGACTCGGTGCTCGGCACGGTGAGCGCGTCGACCGGCGGTCGCAGATCGACGGCCGGACGCGCGGCGGCGACCTGGGCGGTCAGCAGGAACAGGGAAGCCGCGACCAAAGCGCGGGAGGTGACGGAGCGTCTGAGCGAAGTCGGCACGGGAACGGTCCTCGCAGAGGATGGCGCGTCTGCGAACCGCGCAGCGCACACTTGGATCGATGCAAAGGGTGAAGGCTGGCGGAAGCGTAGCACAGATCAAATTACTGAATGGAAGGTCGACTTTGGGTATACACGGTCGACGCGCGGCCTGAGTCATGCGATACTTCCGGCAACATTTCATTGTCTTTCAGCCGAGCTCATCGACCGTCGTCTGCCGCGCATCACGCATTGTCAGGCCTCGATCGCATGCAACCCTTCTGAACCCGCCTGAACCTGCGTGAGGAAACCGCACAGATGTCCGACCCGCATGTCCTGCCTTCGTCCGTTCCCGAGAACTCCACGACCGTCGAGACTCCGACGACCGACGTCTCCCGCCGCGGCTTTCTGCGCGGCGCCGGCGTCCTGGCCGCCGCGGGCCTGACCGCCGGTGGCAGCACGCTCGCGACGCCTGACGCCGCCGAGGCCGCCGATCCGATCGGGCCCTTGTCGGCGCGCCAGCGACGCGTCCGCGCCTTCCAAGTGCGCAACCGCGCCGCGCGCCGCCTGGCGCTCGACGTGCCGCCCGCGCAGGAGGCCAACGACGACGAGAACTATGCCGATTACCGCGCCAGTTTCTGCAAGTGCCTGCCGCACGACGCGATCGGCGAGGTCGATCCGGCCGCCTACCAGAGCTTCCTGAACGCCCTGTCGACGGGCGATCCCAACGCATTCGAGCAGATTCCGCTGTCGAGCTCGGCCGGCCGCAAGCTCGCCAACCCGCAGGGTGCCTACGCCTACGAGATGACCGGCGGTGACGGCCACAGCGCGCGCATGCCGCCGGCGCCGGCGTTCAACAGCGCCTTCACGGCGACCGAGATGGCCGAGGTTTACTGGCAGGCCCTGACCCGCGACGTGCCGTTCAACGACTACGGCACCGATCCGCTGGTCGCGGCCGCGGTCGCCGACCTCAACGCCTTCCCGGGTTCCTTCGGCGCCACCGACGGCGGCGTGATCACGCCCGGCACGCTCTTCCGCGGCGAGACGGTGGGCGATCTGATCGGACCGTACATTTCGCAGTTCATGTGGTGGCCGATTCCCTACGGTCCGACCACCGTCGAGCAGCGCTACCGCCAGCCGGTCGCGGGCGACGACTTCATGATCGACTTCGCCGAATGGCTCGAGATCCAGCGCGGCGCCGCGCCGACCCGTTCGAACACCTTCGATCCGACCCTGCGCTACATCCACAGCAACCGCAGCCTCGGCGAGTGGGTGCACAACGACTTCACCTACCAGGGCTATCTCAACGCGGCGCTGATCCTGCTCGGCCTCGGCAACGCGGGCGCCACGAACAACCCCTACATCGGCTCGGCCACCCAGGGCGCCTTCGTCACCTTCGGTGGCCCGCAGGTGCTCGACCTGGTGACCCGGGCGGCGGTCGTGTCGCTCAAGGCCGCCTGGTACCAGAAGTGGCTGGTGCACCGCCGCCTGCGCCCTGAGGTGTTCGCGGCGCGCGTCGAGAACACGCTGAACGGCACCAAGACATACGACGTCCACCCGACCATCCTCAACTCCGACGCGGTCGCGCGCGTGCTCGGCGCCAACGGCAACGCGCTGCTGCCGATGGCCTACACCGAGGGCTCGCCGACCCATCCGTCGTATCCGGCCGGCCACGCCACCATCGCCGGTGCGTGCTGCACGGTGCTCAAGGCGTTCTTCAACGAGGACTACGTGCTGCCGGATCCGGTCGTTGCCAGCAGCGACGGTCTGGCGCTCGACCCCTGGACCGGCGCCGATCTGACCGTGGGCAACGAGATCAACAAGCTCGCGGCCAACATCGCCATCGGCCGCGACGCGGCCGGCGTGCACTATCGCACCGACGGCGTCGACGGCCTCGACATCGGCGAGCAGGTCGCGATCGGCATGCTGCGCGACTACAGCACGGTCTATACCGAGAACGCCGAGGGCTTCCGCCTGAC
>JBCCOR010000696.1:0-2869 GCA_039025295.1 Acidobacteriota bacterium | reverse complement strand
GAGCGAGCTCGCCTATTCGCACCACGGCTCGCTCTCGCGCGCGGTGCGCGCGGTGGTCGAGCAGCGGCTGAAGGCCGGCACGCTGCGCGCGATCGTCGCCACCAGCTCGCTCGAGATGGGCATCGACATCGGCAGCCTCGACGAGGTGCTGCTGGTGCAGACGCCGCGCAGCGTGGCGGCGGCGGTGCAGCGCATCGGCCGCGCCGGCCATCAGGTCGGCGAGGTCAGCCGCGGCGCGTTCTACCCGACCCACGGCCGCGACGTGATCGACGCGGCGGTGGTGGCGCGCTGCCTGCTGGCGGGCGACATCGAGTCGGTGGCGCCGCCGCGCGCGCCGCTCGACGTGCTCGCCCAGGTGCTGCTCGGCCGCGTGTGCGACGAGGTCTGGACCCTCGACGCGCTCTACGACCACATCCGCTGCGCCGCGCCCTACGCCGAGCTGACGCGCGAGGCGTTCGAGCTGGTGATCGAGATGCTCGCCGGCCGCTACGCCGACGACCGCCTGCGCACGCTGCATCCGCGGGTGGTGCTCGACCGGGCGGCGGGCACGATCACCGCGCGCAAGGGTGCGAATCGCCTGCTCTACATGGCCGGCGGCACGATTCCCGACCGCGGCTATTTCGCGCTGCGGGTCGAGGGCTCGCTGGCCAAGATCGGCGAGCTCGACGAGGAGTTCGTGTGGGAGCGCTCGATCGGCGATCGCTTCACGCTCGGGCCGCAGGGCTGGCAGATCCGCGCGATCAACCACAACGACGTGATCGTGGCGCCGAGTCCCGGACCCGCGCCGATGGCGCCGTTCTGGCGCGCCGACGCCGAGGACCGCGGCGTGCATCTGGCGACCCGCACGGCCGAATTCCTGGCCGACGCCGAGCGCGATCTGAGCGACCGCAGCGGCGCCGGCCGGCGCGCGCTGCGGGTGCGACTGGCTGCCGATCATCAGCTCGATCCGCCGGCGGCGCTGGGCCTGATCGAGCTGCTCGATCGCCAGCGGGCGATGACCGGCCGCCTGCCGCACGCGCGCCAGCTGCTGGTCGAGCACGTGGTCGACGGCGGCGGCGCCGACGCGCAGAACCGCACGGTGATCCACACGTTCTGGGGCGGCGCGGTCAACCGGCCCCTGGCGGTGGCGATCGCGGCGGCGTGGGAGGCCGCGCGCGGGACGCCGCTCGAAACCCTGCACGACGACGACGGCGTGATGGTGGTGCAGCCCGACGACGCCGACGGGCCGCTCGACGCCGCGGCGCTCCTCGCACTGGTGCCGCCCGACCAGGTCGGCCCGCTGCTGCGGCGTCGGCTCGAGCAGACCGGCTTCTTCGGCGCGCAGTTCCGCATGGCCGCGTCGACCGCGCTGCTTCTGCCGCGCGCCGGCCCGAAGCGGCGCACGCCGCTGTGGCTGCATCGCCAGCGCGCCAAGACCCTGCTCGACGCCGTGCGCGGTCACGAAGACTTCCCGGTGATGGTCGAGACCTGGCGCAGCTGCCTGCAGGACGTCTTCGCCCTCGACGCGCTGCGCGATCGGCTCGAGCGGGTGCAGGCGGGGGAGATCGGGATCGCCGAACTGCACACGCGCAGCCCGTCGCCGTTTGCCGCCAATCTGGTGCGCACGCGCACCAACCGCCTGATGTACGAGGACGACGCGCCCGAGGCCGCGGCCGGTCCGTCGGCGCTGCGCGACGATCTGGTGATGGCGCTGATCGACGATCCGGCGCAGCGGCCGCGGGTCGGGCGCGCGACGATCGACGATCTCGAGCGCCGCCTGCAGCGCCTGGCGCCGGGCTACGCGCCGTCGAGCTCGCGCGACGAGCTGCTGCTGTGGCTCGCCGAGCGCGGTCTCCTGCCGCGCGACGACTGGGATCGGCTGGTGGCCGCGATCCGCCGCGATCAGCTGGCCGAGGGCGACGACGACGATCGGCTCGACGCGTCGGACGTCGTCGCCCTGCGCGACGCGATCGCCGAGCGCGCGGTCTGGCTGACGCTGCCGGGCGCGGCGATGCCGGCCGCGGTCCACGTCGAGCGGCTCGACGGCCTGCTGCGCGCGCTCGGGCTCGACGACGCCGACGTCGGGCTCGTCGACTTCGTGGCCGAGCCGGTTGCGGACGCGGCCGATCGGCCGCCGCCGCGCGCTGCGTGGCAGGCCGCCCGCGCCGCGCTCGCCGCCCGGCGAACGCCCTCGTCGAATGCACAGGACGGCGACGCGGCAGACGACGACGCGGTCCGCACCGCGCGCGTCGTCGACTGGCTGAGCGGCTGGCTGGCGTTCTACGGTCCGCTGCCGCTTGCGCAGCTCGACGATGTCTTCGGCCGCGCGTTCGTCGATCGGCGGGCGGCGCTGGTCGACGCGCTGGCGGGCGATGCGCGGGTGATCATCGGCGCGCTCGCCGCCGACGGCGTCGCGGCTGACGCCGCGCCGACCGCGCCGGTCGAGGTCTGCGACGTCGAGAACCTGGCGCGTCTCCTGCGCCTGCAGCGCCAGCAGGCGCGGCCGGCGTTCGAGGCGCTGCCGCGCGAACAGCTCGGGCTCTTTCTCGCCGTCCATCAGGGCATCACCGACCCGGGCGCGGGCTACGAGGATCTGCAGGAGCGCCTCGAGCCGCTCTTCGGCTGGCCGGCGGCCGCGGGGCAGTGGGAGGGCGATCTGCTGCCGGCGCGGCTCGCGCCCTACCGCGCCGATCTGCTCGATCGCCTGCTGCGCGAGAGCGATCTGCGCTGGTTCGGCTGCGGCGATGCGCGCCTGACCTTCGGTTTTGCCGAGGATCAGCCGCTGCTGCTCGAAGGATTGGCGGCACGCGACGCCGAGGGCGACGAGAACGACGAAGGCTCCAATGCCGCGGCGCTCGAAGACGCGGTCGCGCGGCTGCTGCCCGATCCG
>JBCCOR010000695.1:0-2878 GCA_039025295.1 Acidobacteriota bacterium | reverse complement strand
GCTGATCGTTCCCCGATTGCCCGGCGCGGCGCGCCCGCGGTTCGCATCGTCCGATGCCGACCGTCGGCGCGCTGCCGGGTTTTCTCTCTTTCACCCGACCACGCACGAGCGGATCCATCATGGCCTCGGAAGACTCGGAAGAATACGTTCTGATCGTCGACGACGAACCGTCGGTACGCAACCTGATCGTTTCGCAGCTGAGCTTTCTGGGCTTCGACGCGCGCGCGATCGACGACGGCAACGATGCGCTCGATCTGACGATGAGCGCGCATCCGCCGTCGCTCGTGCTGATGGACATCGAGATGCCCGGCTTCTCGGGCGTCGATCTGCTCAAGCAAATCAAGCAGATCGACAACGACGTCCAGGTCATCATGGTCTCGGGCCTGCACGATCTGACGACCGTGCGCGTCTGCCTGCGCGAAGGCGCCTACGACTACCTGGCCAAGCCGTTCGAACTGGAAGATCTCGCCAACACGGCCCAGCGCGCGCTCGAGCGCCGGACGCTGGTGCGCCAGAACCGCGCCTACCAGAAGAACCTCGAGCGCATGGTCGACGAGCAGACCGAGGAGATCCGGCGCACCCGCGACATCGCGCTGATGACCCTCGCCAAGCTCGCCGAGTCGCGCGACAGCGAGACCGGTCTGCATCTCGAGCGCATGGCCGAGTACAGCCGCCTGATCGGCCAGGCGATGCTCGACGACGCCGACAACCCGATGGTCAGCGACGAGGAATACGTTTCGTGGGTGCACAAGTCGAGTCCGCTGCACGACATCGGCAAAGTCGGCATCCCCGACTCGGTGCTGCGCAAGCCCGGTCCGCTCAACCAGGACGAAGCGATGCTGATGCGCACCCACACGATCATCGGCGGCGACACGCTGCGCCTGGTGCTCGAGCGCTATGACAACGCGCCGTCGATTCTGACCATGGCGATGGAGATCGCCTACAGCCATCACGAGCGTTGGGACGGCCGCGGCTATCCCGAGGGCCTGCGCGACGAGCAGATTCCGCTGGCGGCGCGCATCGTCGCCCTCGCCGACGCCTACGACGCGATCACCAGCCGGCGTCCGTACAAAGAGGCGCTGCCGCACGAAGAGGCGGTGCGCCGCATCGTCAAGGACCGCGGCACGCACTTCGATCCGGTCGTGGTCGACGCCTTCATGCGCTGCCAGGACGAGTTCGCGAGCGTCGCCAAGCGCATGCAGGCCGAAGCCCGCGAGCGCACCAAGAACCAGCCGACGTCGGTACGGCCTCAGGCCGCGGCGTCATAACAGCCGAGCGCGCGATGACCGACGCCGATCCACCGCTCCTGCCCGCCGACGTCGACCCCCGCCGCTTCGGCCAGCCGGGCGACCAGCACTACGCCGGTTTCGCCGAGCGCGCCCGCGCGGGCCGCGGCGCACCGGGTGCGATCGATCGTGACGCCCTGACGCAGCATCTCGATCGGCTGCTCGACGCCCAGCGCGGCCGCGACTACGGCCCCAACGGGCTGCAGGTCGCGTCGGCCGCGCGGCGCGAGGTCCGGCGCGTGGTCGTCGGCGTGTCGGCCTGCGTCGCCCTCTTCGAACGCGCGGCCGCGCTCGACGCCGACGCCGTGCTCGCCCATCACGGCATTTTCTGGAAAGGCGACGATCCGCGCCTGGTCGGCTCCCACGGCAAGCGGGTGCGCGCGCTGATCGAGCACGATCTCAATCTCTACGCCTACCATCTGCCGCTCGACCGGCATCCCGCACTCGGCAACAACGCCCTCGGCGCGCAGCTGCTCGGCCTGGTCGACGTCGCGCCCTTCGACGTGGGCAGCAGCGATTTACCGATCGGCGTCGGCGGCCGCTTCGATCCGCCGATTCCAGCCGACGCGCTGATCGAGCGCTGCGTCGATGCCTTCGGCCGCGCGCCCGATCCGCTCTTCCTGCACGGCCCTGATCCGATCGCGCGCCTGGCGCTGGTCACGGGCGGCGCCCAGCGCGACGTTCACGCGGCGATCGCCCAGGGCTTCGACGCCTTCATCACGGGCGAGGTCAGCGAGTGGGTGATGCACCTGACCGCCGAGGCCGGCATCCACTACGCGGCCGCGGGCCATCACGCCACCGAGCGCCACGGCGTGCGCGCGCTCGGCGTGCATCTGGCCGACCGCTTCGGGCTCGACGTCCACTACGTCGATCTGCCCAATCCGGTCTGATCTATCCCATTCGGTCGCGTGTGAGGCAGCGGCCCGGCGGACAACGCCGGGCCGCGGATGACGGCCGATTCGGCGTCGCTCAGGCCTGCATCGCCTGGGGCGTGCCGCAGCACTTCTTGTACTTCTTGCCCGAGCCGCACGGACACGGATCGTTGCGGCCGATCTTGATGCCGCTGCGCATGACCGGCGCGGCGGCTGGCCGAGCCGGGCCGGCCTGCTGCTTCGGCGGTGCCGACAGCTCGAACTGACGGCGCAGGGCCTCGAGGCGCGCCCGGCGCTGGGCCAGCTCCTCCTCGGTGATCGGCTCGACCCGGAAGATATCCGAGGTGATCTTGTCCTCGAGCTGGGTCTTCATCCGCTCGAAGAGCTCGAAGCTCTCGCGCTTGTACTCGTTGAGCGGATCGCGCTGGCCCTGGGCGCGCAGATGGATGCCTTCCTTCAGGTGGTCGAGCATCAGCAGATGCTCTTTCCACGCGTTGTCGACCACCTGCAGCATGATGCTGCGCTCGATGGCGCGCATGACGTCCTCGCCGATGCGCTTCTCCTTGGCCTCGTATTTGGCGACCACGGCCTTCTTCAGCGCGTCGCGCAGCTCTTCGAGCCCCAGCTCGTCGAGCGGCCGGCCGGCCGCCGCGCGCGCGGCGCGGGGGAACGGGTTGCGCATGTCGAGGCTGAGCGCGGCGAGTTACCCGTCGCGCGGCT
>JBCCOR010000694.1:0-2881 GCA_039025295.1 Acidobacteriota bacterium | reverse complement strand
GTCAGGCGCGCGTCGGCCTCGGCGGCGCGCCCGCGGCGCAGCTGCCACCACGCCATCAGCGCGTGCGCGGTCGGATCGTCGGGATCGAGCCCGAGGGCGGCGTCGATCTGCGGCTTGGCGCGGTCGTCCTGATCGGCGCGCAGGAGATCGAACGCAAAGGCCGTGCGCAGGCCGAGCAGGCCGCTGCGCAGGCGCACCGCGCGCTCGTAGTCGCGCCAGGCGTCGTCCCAGCGCGCGCCCAGGGCCGACGACGCCGCGCGTCCCCACAGCGCCGACGGCTGATCCGCCTGGGCCGCGAGCGCGGCATCGTAGGCGCGACGGGCGGCTTCCGCATCGCCGGTCAGCCAGTGCAGGCGACCGAGGGCGCCGTCGAGAAAATCGTGCTGGTCGGGCGGCACCCGCGGACGCGCCGCCTCCAGGCCAGCGATCGCCGCCGGCAGGCCGTCGCCGGCCAGCCAGCGCACGTCGGCGTCGCGCATGGCGAGCAGCGCACTCGCCGGATGACGCGTGATCGCCGCGGCCACCGTCGCGCGCGCCTCGTCGCACCGACCGGCGACGAGCAGCGCATACACCATCGCCGCGTGCGCCTGCTCGTCGGCGTCCGCGTCGGCCAGGGCTTCGCGAAACGCCGCGATCGCCTCGTCGACGCGATCGCGCCCGAGCTGCTCATGGCCGCGCTGCACCGCCGCCACCGGGCGGCAGGCGTCGAGATCGGGCGCGCGCATGAGCTGGGTGACCAAGTCGAGCAGATCGGGATCGCGCGCTTCGAGGCGCTCGCGCACGATCTCGCGGCTGTCGTAGCGATCACGGCGCGGCGAATCGGCAGCGTTGGCGCCTTCGGCGAAGTACTCCCACACGCTGTCGGCCGCATAGCGGCTGAGAAAGGCGTTGCCCTGGCGCTGATCGCGGCGCTTGGCGGCGCGGTAGAGGGCTTCGATCTGGCGCTGGGCGGCCATCGGCAGCACGCTGTGCACCTGATGGCTGAGCTCGTGGAGCACGGTGTTGTAGCCGTGCGGAATCGACGCTTCGACGTCCTCGACGCCGGTGACGGTGTGGTAGCCGCCGCAGCCGCGCACGTCGTCCCAGAGTCGGGCGTCGTAGACGATGCGGCGATCGCGCAGGCCGTCCTGACCGGGGGTGTCGCTCAGCCGCTCGTGCAGCGGCTTGATGTAGTAGGTCGCGCCGGC
The DNA here is from genome assembly GCA_039025295.1 of Acidobacteriota bacterium. Taxonomy (GTDB): domain Bacteria; phylum Acidobacteriota; class Thermoanaerobaculia; order Multivoradales; family J023; genus JBCCOR01. Next base: position 1,694 of record JBCCOR010000694.1, on the reverse strand, counting down.
GGTGCGCAGCACCGGCAGATAGGCGCGCCACGGCGCGAGCGCCAGCGCGACCTGCTTGCGATGGCGCGCGCCCAGGGCGCCGGCGTTGATCACGAAATCGTCGAAGGCGTCGAGCGCGGGCGTCTTCGCCGCGGCGAAGCGACGCTCGTCGGCCTCCCGATGGACGCTCCAGCGCCGCCGGCGGGCCTCGAGGGCGCGCGCCAGGCCGTTGTGCGCGCGGCCGTCCCACGGGCTGCGCGCGAGGGCCGCGCGGAAGTGCCCGCACGCCGCGTCGAGATCGCCGTCGCCGAAGGCCAGCGCACCCAGCCGCAGCAGCGGATCGACCCAGCCGGGCCGGGCGTCGTGGACCGTCTGCCACAGACCGCGCGCGGCGTCGCGATCGCCGTCGCGCTGGCGTTCGTCGCCGCGCGTCAGCCGCGCGCGCACGGGATCGTCCGGCGCGGCGTCGGCCTCGGCGTACGCCTGCGGAGCGATCGCGTGCAGCTGCGCGTAGCTGAGCGGACCGTAGCCGTTGCCGAGCTGGTAGTGGGCGCGCTCGTGCTGCGGCGCGATCTCGATCGCGAGCCGCACGGCCAGCACCGCCTCGTCGGTGCGGCCGAGGCGGATGAGCAGGTTGCTCAGCGTCACCAGGGCGTCGGGATCGAGCGGCCGCAGCGCGAGCGCGCGCTGCAGCACCGTGAGCGCGGCGTCGAAGCGTCGCCGGTGGTAGGCGACGATCGCCAGCCCGTGATGGGCGCGCGCGGCGATGCGCGGCTCGTCGGCGGTGGCGAGGGCCGCACGCCAGGCCGCGGCGGCGGCGCCGTGGCGCTGCATCTGCGCCGCCAGGCACGCTTCGGCGACGCGGTCGACGGCGTCGGCCACGCCCGCGATGCGACGCGCCAGGACGTCGCGCGTGAGCGCCGACCAGTTCTCGGTCAGGGCCTGCCAGCGATGGCGCAGGCGTCGCATCCACGGCGGCGCGTCGAGCACGGACACGTCGGCGGCGCGCGCCACCTGATCGCGGAGAACGGCGTGGGCGTGGCGCGCGAAGAGCACGTCGTGGGCCAGCTGACGCAGCGCGTCGTCCGCCTCGCCGTCGCCCGCCGACGCCGCGCGCACCGCGAGCTGCACATCGGCGGGCAGCGACGCCTCACCGCCGCTCTCGAACGCCGCCGTCCAGCGCGCGACCGTGTCGTCCAGATCGTGCTCGCCATCATCCGGCGGATCGTCGTCCGGATCGCGCGCGGCGTCGGCGCGGCGGCGGACGTAGGCGTCGACCAGCGGCGCGATCAGCGCACTCTCGGCCGCCGTCAGCGGCGGCACGCCGGGCGATGGATCGGCGACACGGGGTGCGGCCATCGGCTCAGGCCTCGCGGGCTTCGACGATAAGCCCGCAGCCGAAGACATCGCGCACCAGCGACGCCTGCCGGTTGACCTCCCAGGCCTCGATCGCGCGATCCGGATCGGGCACGCCGACTCGGATCGCCTCGTCGTCGCAGACGATCGACCAGCGCGGCGCATCGCCGTCGTCATCGCCGCCGCCGAGCAGCCGGCCGCGGCGGCCGCGATCGAGGGCGCTCGCCAGGCGCAGGCACACCGCCAGCGCGAGCAGGCGGCGCTTGTCGTCGTCGCGCGACAGGAGCGGCGTGAGCGGCGCGCGACGCGGCCCGCCCTTAGCGTGATATCGCACGAGGCCCACGATCATCGCCTGCGCG
>JBCCOR010000693.1:0-2890 GCA_039025295.1 Acidobacteriota bacterium | reverse complement strand
GCGGCATCGGCCTGATCTTCGCCAGCTTCGCGATCGTGCCCCTGCTGCTCAGCCTGTGGGCCTACGCGGTGCCGCACATCCGCAACATCGAAGACGATCTGCCCGACGTCGTCGGACCGCGCGCGCGTCCCGCGCCGGTCTGAGCCGACAACGCGGACATCCATCACCGCTCACCAACCGACGGATCCCTCCATGCGCTCAATCAACGCCGCCTCGACCGCCGCTTCGCGCACCCCCCTCGCCCACCGCCGTTCGCGCCGTCGCCGGCCGCGGCGGACGTCCGCCGCGACCCTGCTGGCGACGCTGCTGATGCTGCCGCTCCTGAGCGGCTGTCTGTCGGTGCGCGCGAAGACGGTCGAGGTGCGCGAGGCCAAGCCGACCCGCACCGCCTTCACGGTCGACGGCGCCGCGGCCCCGATCGCACCCTACTCGCCCGGCATCCGCGCTGGCCAGCTGGTGTTCCTCTCGGGCCAGATCGGCATCGACCCGGCGACGCGGCGCCTCGCCGAGGGCGGCATCGAGGCCGAGACGCGCCAGACCCTCGCCAACATCAAGGCGCTGCTCGAGGCCGCCGGCCTGACCTTCGACGACGTCGTGCAGGCGCAGGTCTTCCTCGCCGATCTCGAAGACTACGCGGTCGTCAACCGGATCTACGGCGCGGTCTTCTCAGGCCCGCCGCCGGCGCGCGCGGCGGTGCAGGTGGCGCGGCTGCCGCTCGACGCCCGCATCGAGATCATGGTGACCGCGCTCGATCGCCGCGGCGGCGAATACGACGACGAGGACGACGATCGATGAGCGCCGCGCCGGCGGCCGGCGACGCGACCGATCTGCCCGACGAATCGACGCTGCTCGCGCCGGTGCTCGAGGCGGGCGCCGCGGGCAACGACGCGGCCGCGGCCGACGCGGTCGACGCGCTGGTGGAGACGCTCTACGGCGCGCCGCCGAGCGACGACGACGGGCCGGTGTTCCACATCACCGCGGCCTGGCGTCCGCCCGACGCGCCTGACGACGCGCCCGACGTGGTGATGGCCATCCGCGACGCGACGCCCCCGTCGCTGCTCGACGCGTTCGTGCTCGGCGCCGCGCGCATGCGCGCCGACGCGATCGTCACCACCGGCGCCAACCTGCGCGCCGAGCCCGAACTCACCCACGATCCGATCGGCCCGCCGGCGCTGATCGCCGCGCTGCGCGGCTGGCGACGTGCGCGGCGTCCGGCGACGCCCGAGCGGCCGTATTCGCTGGTCTTGACCTCCGGCCGCGGACTCGACTTCGCGCATCCGCTGCTGCGCGCTGGCGATGCCGACGACGCGCCGCGGATCATCGTCTACACCGGTCTCGACGCGGCGCGCCGGCTCGGCGGACGCGACGATCTCGACCGCGAGCGGGTGACGGTGATCGGCGCCGCCGAGCCGTCGATGCGCGGCGCGATCGACTATCTGCAGCAGCGCCGCGGCTGCGACGTGATCGCGATCGAGTCGGGGCCGTCGAGCGCCGGTCCGCTCTACGACCCGCCGATGCGCATCGACGAGCTGCGCCTCAGCCTGTGCCACGCCGACGCGCTGCCCGCCGACCTGCACGCCGGCGCGCTGCCGAGCGATCTGCTCGCGCGACTGCCCGACGGCCCGGCCACACGCGAAGACGCCGCCCGCGCGCGCAGCGCGGACGGCGTCGTCTGGTCGTTCCAGCAGCGCCGTCGATAGCGCGGCGCGCTGCGGGCGCAAGCGCTCAGTCCTGCGGCGGAATGCGCAGCACCTGACCCGGGTAGATCTTGTTCGGGTCAGAGAGCATCGGCTTGTTGGCCTCGAAGATCACCATGTACTTGCCGGCGTTGCCGTAGTGCTTCTTGGCGATGCCCGACAGGGTGTCACCGGACTCGACGGTGTAGAAGGTCGCACTGTCGGCCGCCTCGTTGGACTCGAGCTGATCGTCGACCTGGTCGATGCCGTCGACGTTGCCGAGGGCGAGCACGATCTTTTCCTTGTCGGCCTGGGTGACCGCGCTGCCGGTGACGGTCGCCCGGCTGCCGTCGACGTTGATCGCCAAGTTGTCGGCACCGAGGCCGAGGTCGGCGACCTCTTTCTGCAGCGCCGCGGCCTTGCGCTGGGCGAGCAGACGACGCGCCTCTTCGGCCTTGTCGTCGCTGGTACCCGAGACCGGCGCCGCCGGTTCGTCATCACCGCCGAACAGGCCCTTGCCCGCACTCTTCACGAAATCGAACAGACCCATGGATCGCTCCTCTATATTGGTCGTACTGGATATCCGCCCGACAGCCGCGCGCGCCGTGCGCAGCATCGACCGTCGGCAGGTTGATGCCCGGGCAGTGTAGCGGTCGCGAACGCTTTCGACTAGCCTTGGGCCATGACGACGATCGCACGACCGATCACGAACCTGCTCGAAGAAACCGGGCGCCTGACCGAGATGGCGTGGCAGACGCTGCTGTGGACCTTCCGGCCGCCCTACGACCTGCCGCAGCTGATCCGCCAGATGGTGCGCGTCGGCGTGCAGTCGCTGCCGGTCGTGCTGCTGACCGCGCTGTTCACCGGCATGGTCATGGCGCTGCAGATCTTCACCGTGCTCGCGCGCGTCGGCGCCGAAGGCTTCGTCGGCTCGATCGTGGCGCTGGCGATGGTGCGCGAGCTCGCGCCGGTGCTGGCCGCGCTGATGATCGCCGGCCGCTGCGGCTCGGCGATGGGCGCCGAGCTCGGCGCGATGCGCGTCACCGAGCAAATCGACGCGCTGCACGTGATGGCGACCGACCCGGTGCACTATCTGGTCGTGCCGCGGGTCTGGGCGACGACGCTGATGCTGCCGCTTTTGATCGTGCTCGCCGACGTCGTCGGCATCGCCGGCGGCTATCTCGTGTCGGTGGTGCTGATGGGCGCCAACCCGG
>JBCCOR010000692.1:0-2895 GCA_039025295.1 Acidobacteriota bacterium | reverse complement strand
GATCATCACATGCCCTGTAGGTGCATATTATTCAAAACCGGTAAAGGTCAAGATTGAAGATCATTTTGTGCGTGCTATCGAAGGTGGAAGTGGATTTTGCAGGCCGTCAGCATCCCCGACGACATGCCGCCCGACGAGCTCGATCTCGGTGCGGCGCTCAAGATGCTGGCCGAGAAGGCCAAGGGCCAGGAAGCCCTGACCCAGGATCCGGTGACGGGGCGCGACATCTTTCTGCAGCGCGGCCGCTTCGGTCCGTACCTCGAGCTGGCGCAGACCGAGGAAGAGAAGGAGTCGAAGGAGAAGCCGCGGCGCACGTCGCTGCCGCGCGGCCTCGAGGTCGACGATCTGACGGCGCCGATCGCGCAGCGCCTGATCCAGCTGCCGCGCGATCTGGGCGTGCATCCCGAGGACGAGAAGCCGCTGCTGACCGGACTCGGCCGCTTCGGTCCGTTCCTCAAGCACGGCTCGGAGTTCCGCAGCCTGGCGTCGTGGGAGCAGGCGTGCGATCTGACGATCGGCGAGGCGGTCGAAATCCTGAAAACGCCGAAGCCGACCCGCGGTCGGCGCGGTGCGGCGCCGAAGAAGGTGATCAAGGAGCTGGGCGAGCTGGAGGGCGCGGCCGGTCCGGTGCAGCTGCTCGAAGGACGCTACGGTCCGTACGTCACCGACGGCAAGACCAACGCGTCGCTGCCCAAGGGCATGGATCCCGGCACGGTCGACGCGGCGGTGGCCAACAAGCTGCTGACCGAAAAGCGCGCATCGGGCGGTGGACGCAAGAAGCGAACCACGCGCCGCAAGCGCTGAGTCGCTCCGCGCGCTCGAGCTGTTCTGCGGCATCGGCGGCTTTGCAGCCGCCGTCGCCGGACGCGCCGCGATCGTCGGCGCCTACGACGTCAGCGCGCCGGCGCTGACGGTCTACCGTCACAATTTCCCCGATCATCCGACCTGCGCGCGCGGTCTCGACGCGCTGCAGCCGTCGGCGCTTGCCGCGCATCGTGCCGATCTGTGGTGGCTGTCGCCGCCGTGTCAGCCGTTCACCGTGCGCGGCCGCCGCCGCGATCTCGACGATCCGCGCGCACGTCCGTTCATCGCCGCGCTCGATGCCATCGTCGCGGTGCGCCCGCCGTACGTCGCGCTCGAAAACGTCGTCGGCTTTCTGGGCAGTGAGATGCACGCGCTGCTGCGCGTCGCGCTCGACGACGCGGGCTATCGGCTTGCCGAGCACACGCTCTGCCCGTCCGACTGCGGCGTGCCCAACCGGCGGCCGCGCTACTACGCGCTGGCGGCCCATCGCGACGCGCCTGCGCTGGAGCCGCTGCCCGACGCGTTGCCCGAGCACGGCATCGTCCGCGCGCTGGCCGATGCCCTCGATCCACAGCCCTTCGACCCGATCCGCGATGCACAGCTCGTCGTACCGCCTGCGCTGGCGGCGCGCTACGCGGGCGCGCTGACGATTGTCGACGCACGGGCGCCGTCAGCCGGGCCGACGATCACGAGCTGCTTCACCGCGGCCTACGGCCGCTCGCCGGTGCGCAGCGGCGCCTATCTTCGAGAGCCCGCGTCGCCGTCGGGGCTGCGGCGGTTTCGGCCGTCGGAGATCTTGCGCCTGCTCGGCTTTCCATCGTGGTTCACCTTGCCCGAGGCGATGCCGCCTCGCCTGGGCTGGCGGCTGGTGGGCAACAGCCTGGCGCTCGTCCCGGTTCGCGCGCTGCTGATGCGGATTCCGGCGCTGCGTGCGTCGCTGCGTGTGTCGTCGATCGCATGAGCGATCGCGCATGACGCGCTGCGGCGAACGCGACATTGAGGTCGCAATTGCGTGTTCATCCCCGGTAGAGGCCCGGGCTCTGTCTGCGCGGGTCGAACGAGGAGGACCGCATGTCGCCGCACGATCTCTACGACCGGAATTTCCGCCAGCTGTTCGCCAACCGCGCGTTCCTGCGCGATTTGCTCGCCGTGTGCCTGCCCGGCCGCTGGACGCAGCATCTCGACTGGGAGACGCTCACGCGCTATCGCGAGACGTCGATCGCACCGCGTCTGCGCCGTCGCGAGAGCGACGTGATCTGGCGCCTGCGCTGGACGGATCCCGATGCCGACGGGCACGACACGACCGAGCTGTTCGTTTTCTTGCTGCTGGAGTTCCAGCAAACCGTCGATCGGGCGATGGCGCTGCGAATGGGCTTGTACCAGCTGCTGCTTTATCAGGACCTGGTGAAGTCGGGCTATCTTCAGCATCATCGTCGGCTGCCGGCCGTCCTGCCGATCGTCGTCTACAATGGAAAGGGACGCTGGTCGGCGCCGCTTCGGCTGGATACGCTGATCGAGACGCATCCTTCGGCGCTGGCGCATCTGCGGCCCGTGACGCACTACGTTGCCCTCGATCTGAATCAGCTCACCGAGTCGTCGGATCGGGAGCGCAACCTGGTGGCTGCGCTCGGGCGCCTCGAGCGCAGCGCTGACTACGCCGCCCTTCGTCGACGGATCGTGTCGTTGGCCAGCGTGCTGCAGATGCACGATGACAGCGAAGGTTTGCGGCGCGATCTGGTCGACTACCTGCGCAGCGTGCTGCGGCACACGCGCGAACCAGCGCAGATCGACGCGCTGATCGAACTGTTGGAGAACCAGACCATGCTTCGAGAATCGCTGATCCAGTGGCAGGCGGACGACATCGCCAAAGGCCGAGCTCAGGGTCTTCAAGCCGGCCGAGTCGAAGGGATCCAGGCAGGTCGGGTCGAAGGGATCCAGGCAGGTCGGGTCGAAGGGATCCAGGCAGGTCGTGTGGAAGGCGCCCGGCAGGTGCTGCTCGACGTGTTGCGTGCGCGCTTCGGCGAGCCGCTCGACGATGCCGTGCTGCGCCGCATCGCCGAGGCGACGCCCGCGCAGCTGCGCCGCTGGTCG
>JBCCOR010000691.1:0-2914 GCA_039025295.1 Acidobacteriota bacterium | reverse complement strand
TTTCGCCCGGCGCCACGTGCAGTTCGCGCGCGCGCGCAGCCAGGCGTCGTGCACGTTTCCCTCGGTCAACAGCCTGTTCACCGCGCGCGCGCCGGGTTTGTTCTACGATCCGGCGACGCGGCCCGGCATTCCGCCCGAGATGCCGACGCTGGCCGAGCATCTGGCGGCGCGCGGCTACCGCACCGCGGCGGTCTCGGCCAGCCCGATCGTGCGCAAGACGCCGTCGCGCTTCAACCCGCGCGGCGGCTTCGGCGCCGGCTTCGAAACCTTCGACGAGCACTGCCAGTGGATGCCGGCGACCTGCGTGTCCGATCGCGCGCTCGACGTGCTGCGCGCGCCCGCCGACGGACCGCGCTTCACCTACCTGCACTACATGGATCCGCACGATCCCTACCGCGCGCGCGCCACCGTCCGCGGCATGTTCGCCGGTGTCTACGACGGGCCGCACGATTTCATCGGCAAGGGGGATCCCAACCCGATCCAGGGCATGATCCGCGACGGCACGGTCGACGAGGTGATTTCGGCGGCGGACCTGCAGTATCTGAAAGATCGCTACGACGAAGAAATCCGCGTGGTCGACTTCGAAATCGGTCGGCTGTTCGAGCATCTCGAGACCCCCGACGCCGACGGCCGTCGAGCGATTGATCGTACGCTGGTGATCGTGACGTCCGATCACGGCGAGGCGTTTCTCGAGCACGGCACGATCAAGCACTGCTATGGCGTGCGCGACGAGGAGACGCGCGTGCCGCTGATCCTGGCGATGCCGTCGCTGGTGCGCGCGCCGCAGACGATCGAGCCCTACGTGCAGGTGGCCGACATCATGCCGACGGTGCTCGACGCGCTCGGCTTCGGCGATGCCGTGCCCAGCGCGTCGATCGGCACCAGCCTGCTGCCGCTGTTGCGCGATCCGGAGCAGGCCGCGGCAAGCGTGCGCTACGCCTTCAGCGCGATGTCGGTGCACCGCAGCGTGAGCGACGCGCAGCACACGCTGCTCTACGATCTCAGTCGCCAGCACTACACGCTGATCGATCACCGCCGGGCCGTGCCGGCCGCGATCGCGCCCGACGAGGCGCGGCGTCCGTACCGGCGCCTGGAGGGAGCGATGGCGCACTGGCTGGCGGTCAATGACGAGGAAGGCGCCTCGGCGGCGACGGAGCGCGCGGACGAGATCGAGGAAGAGCTGCGCGCGCTCGGCTATCTCGGCTGATCGTCAGGCGCCGCCGCTCGCCGGCTTGCTGGCGGCCGCAGGCTTCTTGGCGGTCGACGTCGACGCGCCGTCGTTCGACTTGGTCGTCGATCCGGTATCGCCGCCGCCGCTCGATGCGGCCTTGTCGCCGCCCTTGCCGGCATCGCCGTCCTTGGCGTCGCCGCCGGTGCCGCCCGCCTCTTTGGCGTCCTTGCCGCCGTCCGACTTCTTGTAGTCGGTGACGTACCAGCCGCTGCCCTTGAACTGAAAGGCGGGGGCGGAAATCTGCTTGCGCAGCGCGCCGTCCTGCGAGCAGTTCGCCGGGCGGTCGCGCGGGGTCAGCTCGGTGCACTGGGTCAGCTTGTCGTCGGACATGCGCTGCATCACCTCGATGCGTGCGCCACACTGGCTGCAGCTGTACTCGTAAATCGGCATGGCGTAAGCGATCTCTCTCGGTGAAGTCTCGGCGGAAACGGCGTTTTCAGTCGGCCGACGCGCCGGCCGTGACCGCCATGCGCATCTTCACGCCCTGGGGCGCGGGCTGCTCGATCCGCTGAATCAGCTGCAGGACGCGGAAGGCGTAGAGCAGGCGCGCGTTCTCGGGCACGCTGAACGGACCCTGGGCGCAGATGTCGTAGAGCGTGCGCTCGCCGTCGACCAATCGCAGCAGGCCGTACTCGTCGCGGTCGAGGGCGATCTCGACCAGCGACTCGACTTCGTAGACCGGCCGGAAGACGGTCGATTTCTTGCCCAGCCGGGCGACCAGCGACTTCGTGTCCTTGATGCCCTTGACCCCGCGCAGGATCGCCTGGCGCATCGGCAGATGGGTGTGGATCACGGGTTCGCTGAACTCGCCGATCTGGAAGGTCAGCTCGCCCTCGCGCCAGGAGAACACGCTCAGCACGATCGATTCCATCTGCGCGCGGATCGCGTGGTACAACTCCGACGGGGCGAGCAAACCTCGCTCGATCAGGATTTGCCCGTAGCGCTTGCCGGAATGCTCGCGCTGCCGCATAGTTTCGACCAAATCTTTACGCGTCAGCTGGTTGGTGCGATACAGATGCGCCCCGAGCCGGTCGGCGCGGTCCGAGGAGGACGCGTGCAGAATAATGCCGTCGTGCATGTAGAAACGCTTGGTGATGCCTTCGCGCTGGATGTCGATCAGACCGGGCACCCGGTTGCGATAGACGGTGAACAGCATTTCGGGCAGCGAGGTTTCGTTCAGCGTGCCGTGGTACGTGTTTTGGGCCATGGTCAAGTGCGGGATCGGAACGCGACGTCGTGGCCGGCCGGGTCGTTGTCAGGCAGGTCGTTGGCAGCGAGCAGGTCGGATGCGCGCCGTTCGCAAAATGCGCGCAGGGCCGTTCAGAATAGCACAGCCGACGGGGTCGGTCGGTGCGCGGAGCCGTCGTGCTGACGCCCGAGCAGGCCTGGCAGCGGATCGAAGCGGCCGATCTGACGCCGCTGCCCGTCGTCGAAAGCCCGGCCGCGCGCGCGCTCGGCTGCCGGCTGGCCGCGCCGCTGGTGGCGACCACCGACGTGCCCGCCGCCGACGTGTCGGCCATGGACGGCTACGTCTGCGGTCCGCCGCGCGCCGAGGACGCGGACGGCGACGGCCTGACGCGGCCACTCGCCGGCGGCGCGCTGGCCGAGATCGCGGCCGGCTGCGCGCCGGAGATGCCGCTGCCCGCAGGCCGCGCAGCGCCGATCATGACCGGTGCCGTGCTG
>JBCCOR010000690.1:0-2917 GCA_039025295.1 Acidobacteriota bacterium | reverse complement strand
GAGATGGTGATGCCCGGGGACAACGTCGCGCTGTCGGTGGAGCTGATCGCGCCGATCGCGATGGAGAAGGGCGTTCGCTTTGCGATCCGCGAAGGCGGCCGCACCGTCGGCGCCGGCACCGTCTCCGACATCGTCGAGTAACGCACACAGCCGCTGCATCATTCATTCTTCGAGCCAGCACGCGACATCATGGTCAACGAAAAAATTCGAATTCGACTCAAGGCGTTCGACTATCGGATCCTCGATACGTCGACCCACGAGATCGTCGATACCGCACGGCGTACGGGCGCGCGCGTGGTGGGACCCATCCCGCTGCCCACGCACATCTCCCGCTACACCGTCAACCGCTCGCCCCATATCGACAAGAAATCCCGCGAGCAATTCGAGATCCGCACGCACAAGCGGCTGCTCGACATCTTCGAACCCACCAGTCAAACCGTCGACGCCCTGATGAAACTCGAGCTGCCCGCCGGTGTGGACGTGGAGATCAAAGCGTTCGGCAACTGATGCCGCACGCTTTCGGGACCGCAACTAGGGGGAGCATCTGATGAAAGGCATCCTCGGTATCAAACTCGGCATGACCCAGATTTTCGCCGACGACGGGAAGGTCATTCCCGTGACCATCGTCAAGGCTGGGCCGTGCAAGGTCGTTCAGCGCAAGACCACCGACAGCGACGGCTACGACGCCGTGCAGCTCGGCCTGGTCGAAGAGAAAGCGCCTAACAAAGTCAATCAGCCGCGCAAGGGCCACTTCGCCAAGGCGAAGCTCGACCCGGTGCGCCGGATCGGAGAGTTCCACTGCGGCGCCGACGATCCGGCGCAGCCCGGTGACGACGTCGAAGTGTCGAACGTCTTCGCGGAAAACGACTACGTCGACGTCGTCGGCACCAGCAAGGGTAAGGGCTTCCAAGGCGTCATCAAGCGTCACGGCTTCGGTGGCGGCCGCGCAACCCACGGCTCGATGTTCCATCGCGCCCCGGGTTCGATCGGCCAGGCGGCCTATCCCTCGCGCGTCTTCCCCGGTCAGCGCCTGCCCGGTCAGACCGGCGCCAAGCGGGTGACCGTGAAGAACCTGCAGGTGGTCAAGGTGAACGAGAAAGAGCACCTGATCTACCTGCGCGGCGCGGTGCCCGGCGCCCGCAACAGCTACGTCACGCTGCGCGCGGCGAAGCGGGGCTGAGGGAGAAGGAGACCATGAAGATCACGGTCAAAAGCCTCGGCAACCAGGACGTGCGCGAGATCGAACTCGCCGAGGACGTCTTCGGCGTGCCCTACAACGAGCATCTGATCCACACCGTCGTCGTCGCCCATCTCGCCGGGCTGCGCGCGGGCACCCACAAGACCAAGGTGCGTTCCGAGGTCGCGGGTGCCGGCAAGAAGCGCTGGCGTCAGAAAGGCACCGGCCGCGCCCGCATGGGCAGCGTACGCTCGCCGCTGTGGCGCAAGGGTGGTACCGTCCACGGTCCGCAGCCGCGCTCATACGCGCAGAAGGTCAGCGTCGGCGAGAAGAAGGTCGCGCTGCGCTCCGCGCTCTCGCAGAAGTTGGCGCAGGACGAGCTGATGGTGGTCGACAGCCTGACGCTGGAGAACCACAAGACCAAGGCGCTCGCCGCCACGGTCGGCGGCCTCGGCCTCGCACGCAAGGTGCTCTTCGTCGACTCGCGCGACAACGAGAACCTGGCGCTCGCGGCGCGCAACAACCCGGCGCTGAAAACGGTCGACGCCCTCCATCTCAACGTCTACGATGTCGTCGATCGCGACCACGTCGTGATCAGTGAGGCGGCGCTCGCCCGCGTCACGGAGGTGCTGAGCCGATGAGAGTTCAAGACGTCATCCGCCAGCCGTGGATCACCGACAAGGTGACCCTGGCGCGCGAGGACACCCCGGTCTACGCTTTCGTTGTCGCCCGCGACGCCAACAAGGTGCAGATTCGCCGGGCCGTCGAAGCCCAGTTCCAGGTCAACGTGGCCGAGGTCCGCACGGTCAACATGCACGGCAAAGAGCGCCGTCAGGGCCGCTTCGTCGGTCGCCGTCCGGACTGGAAGAAAGCGTACGTTCGCCTCGTCGAGGGCGAGACGATCGAATTGTTCGAAGGCTGAGAAGCAGGAGCCACGCACCATGCCGATTCGTCAATACCGACCGACCAGCCCCGGCAGCCGCTTTCGGACGACGCTCACCAACGACGAGCTGACGCCGAAGACCAAGCCGCTCAAGTCGAAGACCAAGGGCAAGAAGCGCATCAGCGGCCGCAACAACAAGGGCCGTCAGACGATCTGGTTCCGCGGCGGCGGCCACAAGCGCCGTTATCGCGAGATCGATTTCAAACGCAACAAGCCCGGCGTGCCGGCGACGGTCGCGTCGATCGAGTACGACCCGAACCGCTCGGCGCACATCGCGCGCCTGCACTACGCCGACGGCGACAAGCGCTACATCCTGTGTCCGGTCGGGCTCGCGGTCGGCGCCACCGTCGTCTCCGGCGAGAAAGTCGACATCGATCCCGGCAACGCTCTGCCGCTGCGCAACATCCCGCTCGGTACGATCATTCACAACATCGAGCTGAAGATCGGCAAGGGCGGCCAAATGGTCCGCAGCGCCGGCACCGGCGCCCAGCTGATGGCCAAGGACGGCGACTACGCCCAGGTCAAGCTGCCGTCGGGCGAGGTGCGTCGCGTCCACGTCGACTGCTACGCCACGGTCGGCGCGGTCGGCAACTCGGAGCACGGCGTGCAGTCGCTCGGTAAAGCCGGGCGGAAGCGCTGGCTCGGACGCCGTCCCCACAATCGCGGCGTCACCATGAATCCGGTCGACCATCCGATGGGCGGCGGCGAGGGCCGGTCTTCCGGCGGTCGTCATCCCTGCACTCCCTGGGGCGTGCCGACCAAGGGCTACAAGACCCGTAACAACAAGCGCACGGACG